>JBAUNU010000199.1:0-4014 GCA_049579405.1 Methylocella sp. | reverse complement strand
GCTCAGCCGATATGATTGCCAGCGGCCAAGCGGGATATGACAGCCAAGACCCACTCGTCATCAAGCAACATATTGCGTGGCTTGAGGATTTGGGCGTTAACGCCATCATCGCCGAACAGACCAATGGCGCTCCTTGCGATATGAATTATGGCATTATATCTACTTGCGTGAAGTTTTTAAACAGGAATAATTCCAATCTATCTAGCCAGCCTGGCTATAGTGCATCGATCACCAGTATCAATCAATCGACATTCAACCTTTATCGAGCGTTTGCGAATAATGGCACGGCTATCAAAATTATTCCCCTGGTCGATGGCTGGGAGCCAGAAGTGTACATCGGTTTTGGAAGCAACAACCAAACAGTATTTGACAATCAAATTCAGGCATACCTTCAGCAGATGAATGAGTATCCCCAGCTCAACGTTATCTATGACGGCAAGCCGCTCATGATGGTCTACTTAAGCGCACAGCAACAACCCGGGGTTGCAACCTCAGTTCTATCGCTCGCTCAAAACGCAATCTTGAAATATCAAAACCAGCTGACCATTCGGTTAATGGCGGGATTTATCGACGCTCAGCCGAGTCTTTGGACGCCGAAAGCAACGGGAATTTCCGGCCTTCACCCGGTCGATCCAGCTTATCAAACTTGGAGCTGGATCGACCGCCTCAATTCGGCACAGGGAGTATTGCCGAGCTATACAACGGCCGGATCGCGTGTGGAAGCTTTTACAGTTTCAGATGCCACACCTGGCACCTCAGTGGTCAATGGCGACGGCGGATGGAATGCTCCGGATGCGGGACTTTACAATAACGGTCAAACATTTAATCAATTCCTTGATTATGCCGAACAGCTTAATCCGATTTTTCTAATCGTTAACCAATTCAATGAATACGGGAGACCTGATCAGGGGGTTGACGAGCAACATTCAAATGATATCGAACCCACCAAGCAATGGGGCAAAGCCAAATATGAGACGGTGCGGACGGCGCTTTTGTCCTATGAATCGACTGTTCAACGCTATCTTGATGTAGGCTTCTTTAGGACCTCACAGAATGCAGCCATTTACTTCTCCGATGGCCGGGGGAACTTATGCTCCTATTCAAACCGGAAATCCTATATTCAGGCTGGAGGCCTGCCTGACTTTTCAAACGCCATCGTTGTTCCCAGCATTCCCGCAGCCATGCGGGACTACGGTAATTGTTTAACCGGATTCTTCAAGCTTCCTGGCGGAACGGCCATTTATAACGGAAATGGCCAAGGACACTATTGCGCGTATAGCGATTGGAATGCGTTCACCTTGGCCGGCGGTAGTGCTTCAAATTTTGCCACGATATCAAGTATTCCCCCACAAATGACCTATGATGGGGTCTGTGTGCTATAGTGGAGGATTTTTTAGGGTCGGACAATTGGATTGAAGTCGAACGAACTCAGCTTGAGCATAGTCGCCGGCGGTTCTATGATGCGCGCCAGCGTGCTCTTTAAGATCACAAGGCTTCATGACCATCGCCAGCATGACGGGCTTCGCCCGGGTCACTGGGAATGCCGGGCCGTGGCGCCTTGCCTGGGAGCTCAGATCCGTCAACGCCAAGGGCCTCGATGCGCGGCTGCGCCTGGCGCCTCCCTTCGACGCGATCGAGCCCGACGCGCGCGCAAGACTTTCGCGAAAACTCAACCGGGGAACGATCCATACGATGCTTGCCGCGCAGCGCGACGCCGCGATGCCCGAGGTTCGCATCAATCAGGATTTGCTGCGAGGACTTATCGCGGCCCTCACCCGAATTCCGCTGCCGGAGAGCATCGCACCGGCAACTCTCGACGGGCTTCTTGCCGTGCGCGGCGTCGTTGAGATCGTGGACGCGGCCGAGGACGAGACCGCGATTTTAGGCGCGCGGGCCAGCGCTCTCGATTTGTTCGACGAGGCGCTCGATGCTCTGGTGGCCATGCGGCAAAGCGAGGGCGGCGCGCTCGCCCTGGTGCTCTCGGCGCGGCTCGAAAGGATCGCCGCGCTGACCCAAGCGGCCGATATTTGCCCGGCCCGCAAGCCCGAGGCGATCCAGGCGCGCCTCGCGCATTCGCTGACAATGCTTGCCGGCAACAGCAATTTCGACCAGTATCGTCTGCACCAGGAGGCGCTCATGCTGGCCGCCAAGGCCGATATCAGGGAAGAATTGGACCGTCTGGCCGCGCACACCGCCGCGGCCCGCGATCTTTTAGCGAAGGGCGGCGCGGCCGGCCGCAGGCTCGACTTCCTTGCCCAGGAACTTTCGCGGGAGGCCAATACGCTTTGCGCCAAGTCGAACGACGCGAGCCTGACGGGGCTCGGCCTCGAATTGCGCGTCGAGATCGAGCAATTCCGCGAACAGATCCAGAATGTCGAGTAGGAATTTGCAGGTCGAAGACCGTTCCCCAGAGCAGACGGCTAGGGTCCGCTCCCGCGGCTTGATGCTGATTCTTTCTTCCCCGTCCGGGGCGGGCAAGACGACCTTGACCCGGATGCTGCTCCAGGCCAGAGAACTCGATCTGACGCTCTCGATCTCGGTGACCACGCGGGCGCGGCGTTCGAGCGAAGTCGATGGCATCCATTACACATTCATCACCAAAAAGCAGTTTGATGCGCTGCGCGAGGGCGGCGATTTGCTCGAATGGGCGGAGGTGCACGGCAATTTTTACGGCACCCCGCGCGAGCCGGCCGAACGGGTCCTGCGGCAAGGGCGCGACGTTCTTTTCGACATCGACTATCAAGGCGTGCGCCAGGTCAAGGAAAAGTCCGGCCGAGATGCCGTCACGATCTTTGTCCTGCCGCCGTCGATGCAGGAATTGCGCGCGCGCCTCGAACGCCGCGCCGAGGACCGGCCGGACACCATCGGCAAGCGTTTGAACGAGGCGCGCAACGAAATCCGCCGCTGGACGGACTATGATTACGTGCTCGTCAACGACGATCTGCAAAGCACGCTCGCCGGGCTTCGGGCGATCCTCGCGGCCGAACACCGCCGCACCGCGCGGGCAAGGGAGGTAATCGCCGCTTTCGTCGAAAGGCTGCTCGGCGAGACATGATGGGAAGCGCTGCCGAGGCTGCACCGGAGCATAAACCCTTAAGGGGCGTTTCGATTTCGCTTGCGCCGGGCCCTCCGCGATAAAAAGATGCACGATCGAATCGGAATCCATCGCAAGGTTAAAGTTCATGCTCGCAATCCCGGGAAAAGCCTGCGGCGAATGCAGCTTTTGTTGCAAGGTTCTGGAGATCGCCGAACTGGCGAAACCCGCCGGCAAATTGTGCGACCACTGTGTTAACGCCGGTTCCGGCGGCTGCGGCATCTATGCGGGCCGGCCTCAAGTTTGCCGCGATTACGAATGCTTGTGGAAGGGCGATCGGAACATGAGCCCGCGGCTGCGTCCGGATCGCACCGGCACGATCTTGATGGAAGATCCCGATTCCGATGAATACCGCGCCGTCTGCGATCCGGAAAAACCGTTTGCGTGGCTAACGCCGCTTGTCTTCAAGCATCTTGTCGCGATGGCGAAAAGCGGGCGGATCGTCGTCGCCAAGGCAGGGTTGAAATCCTGGCGCATTCTCGCCAACGGGCAATGGGGTCCTTGCGTTTAAGATGACACAGGACTTTAACTCACGCAGGAAAGCCGCCAACCGCGCCTTGCCTATGTGCCAAGTCCTCGTATAAAGTAGCTTCGCGGCTTCGGCCGGAGTTGAGCGGGGACTCGCTTCGCGGGCAGGATCAAGGGATCCGCTTTCCTGCTGGCTCCGCTTTCGTTTGTTGGCTCGGGCCTGTCCCTAGGCTCGAAGAGCCCGGCGCCGGGGCGTCGCGAGGAGCTAGAGGAAAGGCAGAAGAATGGCTCTTTACGAGCATATCTATTTGGCGCGCCAGGATATTTCCGCCCAACAGGCGGACGCGCTGACGGCACGTTTCAAAGCGGTCATCGAAACCTTCGGCGGCAAAGTCGAAAAGGTGGAGTATTGGGGGGTGAAGTCACTCGCCTACCGGATCAAGAAGAACCGC
>JBAUNU010000198.1:0-3085 GCA_049579405.1 Methylocella sp. | reverse complement strand
GCCTGGCCTTTAGGCGCACATAGGTGCCGGCCTCGAAGGGCGGCGTCCGGCGCATGGACAGGCGAACCCGGAACGGCGTCTGTTCCGGCGCAAGCCCGCCGGCGGCATGAACCCGCAAAAGGAAGCGCGCGCCGTTGCGGCGAAAGTCCATTTCCTCGATAAAACCTTCGAGCGTGACGATCCTGATCTTGTCAATGACCGGCGCCGCGACCCGCGCCGTCCGCAAGGCCGCCGACAGTTCTCCCGCAAAAACCGCGCATAACCCGCAAAGGAGAGAAAACGCGACCCTCTTCGCGCGCGCAAGATAAGCGAGGATGCCGAGCGACACGGCCGCGGGCGCGATAAGCCAAAGGGACGGTTCGCGGTCGGCGTAAAGATAAAGGACGACCCCAGTGCCCGCCGCGACCGGCAGCCAAAGAAACGGCCGCCGAAGCGCCGACTCGGTCTCGAAGGCCCGCTTGAAGAGGCCGAAAAGAAACACAAGCTTGACGGCAAGCTTGCCCGCAAGGCCGCCCGCCTTGGCCAAGCGCCCACCGGCGATTGCGGCTTCAAATGTTCCCGTCATTAACGCATATTAAAGCACTTTTATTATTTAAGGCATTGGCACAGTATTCAATCATCATCCGCCATGCGCCGCTACCCATGCCCGCTCCGGTCAACTAAAAACACCCGGCCGCGAACGATAGTTGAAAGGCGCGCCCATGATGGAATAAGCCCATTCAACCTTGGCTTTGCCTTCCAATGCACCGTTTCTGAACAAGCGCCAGACCTCTCTTCGCACCTAGAACAACCGGCGCCCTTCTCCGCAATTGCCTAAAGCGATCGTAAAAAATTAAGAAGGTCCTGTTGGGAACTGGGCGGCAGCGCGCTAAAGTTGGCAATCACGGCGTTTGCTTCGCTCGGGCCATACTGGAAGTTGCCGGCGCTCGCATGATTAAGGATCGCCTGAACCAAGTCGCTCGTTCGGCCGTCATGCAAGAAGAAAACCCTCTGACCGAGGCCCCACAGCGGCGCTGTCCGGTATTCGTCGCCGAGAGCAAGACCCTGCGTGACACCATCTGCAAGGCGCGGCCCCATATGGTGGACGAGCAGATCGGAAAAAAGGGTTGCTGTGATATTGGTAAGCGCTGGCGATTGATCGATTGACGAAGTCGCGAGCGACGGCTGGTGGCACATCGCGCAGCCGACGGCGGTGAAATCGGCCTGCCCATTCGTAATCGAAGTCGCACCTCCGGGGACCGTCGTCGAGGCGACGGGCTGGTCGAGAAAGTTCATAAATGCCGCGAACAGTTCAATGTCGTCAGCTACCGGGTCCTTATTGTTCGACGCCGTTATCGAATCGTTCGGCGTAGGCGTGAACTGGCAGCCAGGCGTCTCGTCGCGTTTTTGCGGGAAGAGATCGTTGCTGACGCCCATCTCGACGTTGTACGCCTCGCCGGAGAACATCAGCAGCGACTTGTTCTGCGCCTTCCAGCCGAACCGTGTGATCGTCCCGTCGTTGCCGCTTAGATTAGGAAATCCGGAGATCCCAAGCGCGGCTTTCGCCGAGGCATTCGCCGCTTGATTCGCGAGAATCGTTCCGTCAGGGATCGCCTCGATCAGGCCCGCGCCGAATACGGGCGTCGGGATTCTCATCGCTATATTCCCGTTGCGATACTGGCCGTTAAAGTCCTCTTGCGTGATGCTACAACCTGGCGCGTCCGACCGGCCAGCGATCACGAAAAGGGAGTGCACGCCCCCGTCCGGCACATTGGAGTGACCGGCCGCGCCGACCGCTTGAAACTTGAACCTGCATTCCGTGATGGCGCCCGTGGGGCTGATGAACAGCGGCACTTTGTTGCTTGCTCCGAGCAGCGTCGATACCGCAAATTGCGGGTTCGCCGCAGGTGACGAGCCACCGACGGCGGGCTGCGCATGGCAGCCAGCGCATTGGTTCAAGTTGAACCGCGGGCCAAGTCCGTTCGGGGCAGCCTCGACCTCGGCGAAGGAGGCAGCCCCGTCGGCGAAGTATGTCG
Organism: Methylocella sp.; assembly: GCA_049579405.1. GTDB lineage: Bacteria > Pseudomonadota > Alphaproteobacteria > Rhizobiales > Beijerinckiaceae > Methylocapsa. The sequence goes on along the minus strand of JBAUNU010000198.1, from coordinate 1,070 downwards.
CCTCAAGAGTGCTCAAGCCCGCAATCGGGGTGCCGGCGCCCGGCGCGCCGCCTCTTACGCCTGGGTCATGGGCCCAAAAACCGGCCCCCTGTTGCGCATGCGCCAGCGCGGGCAGGCAGACCACCATCGCGATAAGGAAATTGCGGCCCTTCATCTCAAACCCCCTTTTCTGATTCTTTCTCTGAATTCTTGCATCTGTGCCGGAAGCGAGCACTGTCGAGGAGGCGATTCCAATCTCGCGGACGAGCAAGGCCCAATTCCTGCCTGCCGGTGAGCGTGGGAGCATTGATGATTTGGCCTCTTTCCTACCGGTAAATTCCTACGTAGCGGCTTGCGCTTTACGTCCGAGGCGGAGCGCGTTCGTGAACTTGACCTGCGAGGTCTGGCGATATCGCATAGATGTTAACGCTTGTCAATAATTATCATACAATAATAGTCAATAGCGAGATTGCGGTGTCAAGGTCATGAACAATGCGCGTCCGGTGCCGCCCCGCGAACCGGTCGTGCGATCATAAAAAAGGTGCCCGCGATCGCGAGGAGAGCGGACGAGTGCCCGTGACGCAACACCCAGTGGCGGACCCGTTTCGCGGGGGCCAGTTTGGTTTCGGCTTTTCCGTGTTAGACGGGGGGCTTCGCGGGCGGGCCAATGGCCGCTTCCACGCGATTGCAGCAGTTTCGCGCCGCAGGAGCATACCCATGCCAGACCCGGTGATCACCCGTTTCGCACCGTCGCCGACGGGTTTTCTGCATATTGGCGGCGCCCGCACGGCCCTGTTCAACTGGCTTTTTGCCCGCCACGCGGGCGGCAAAATGCTGCTGCGGATCGAGGACACAGACCGCGAGCGCTCGACCGGCGCGGCGATCAATGCCATTCTCGCCGGGCTTTCCTGGCTCGGCCTCGATTGGGACGGCGATGCCGTCTATCAGTTCCAGCGCGCGGCGCGCCACCGCGAGGCGGCCTTGAGTCTGCTCGCCTCGGGCCATGCCTATTATTGCTACGCAACGCCACACGAGCTCGACGAGATGCGCGAGAAAGCGCGCGCAGAAGGACGGCCGCCGCGCTATGACGG
>JBAUNU010000197.1:0-9179 GCA_049579405.1 Methylocella sp. | reverse complement strand
CGGGGGCTCCGCGCCGGCCGCGCCCGCATCCCCCCAAGCCAGGAATTTTGCTGAACTTGACGGCCACAACTAATGTACGTGCAACCAGTGCTGGGCACCGCGCGCGGTTAGGGGCCTGGTCGTCTATAATCTATTGAAATCATTGGCGCGCCCAAGGGGACTCGAACCCCTGTTTTCGCCGTGAAGGGCATAACGCCCGGTTTTCCGCATTTCTGCGAACGATCACGGACATAGCCTCCCCTGTAATTACATCACTTTCCATCCTTGTTTGTTCGCCAAAATTCGCCTATATCATTTCCGTATATTTTCCGTACGGAATTATTTTATGGCCCGGACCGTCAAAAACACCAAAATCGACAGTCGCTCCGCCCGCTCCAAATTGCCCAAGCGGCGCGAGCCGTACTGGACGATTATTTCGGCGGGATGCGCGATCGGCTACCGGAAGGGCGCCAAAGGCGGGACGTGGATCGCCCGCCTCCGCGGTGACGATGGCAGCCAGCATTACGATGCGCTTGGAGCGGCCGACGATGCGCGCGATGCCGATGGGCTGACGTGTTTCACCTTCGCTCAGGCGCAAGAGCGTGCGCGAACCTTCTTCGGCCGGAAGGCGCGCGAACTGGCTGGCCACAGCGAGCCGCAAGCCGGACCGTATACCGTCGAAGCCGCGATCGGGCACTATCTTGAAGCGCGCGAGCGTCGAGGCTCCAAGGGCGTGCGAGCCGACCGGTACGCCGCCGCGGCCCGGATAATTCCTGACCTTGGCAAGATCGAGCTTTTTAAGCTGACGGCCAACCGAATCAGGGACTGGCATGAAGGTGTCGCATCGTCGGCAAGGCGTATCCGGACCGGCCGCTTTGCGTCCGCGCAGGCGACGAGCGGCTTTAATGCTGGCGATCCAGAGGGAAGCCCCGGCACGTTGTCCTGGCCGCCGAAGGCCGGGTTCTTTTCGAGCACTTGACCGCCGGACTTGCGCCGCAGGACCTGATTTTCAGGCGAGATGATGGCGGGCCGTGGGGGCCGAGCCATCAGCAGAGGCCGCTTGGCGAAGCTTCGGAAATTGCGAAGTTAGACCCACCCGCGACGTTCCACATCTTGCGCCACACCTATGCAAGCTCGCTCGCAATGAATGGTGTTCCCATGGGCGTCATTGCCGCGCAGCTCGGGCACAACGATACCCGGATGACCGAACGCCACTATGCGCATTTGGCGCCGTCCTATATCGCCGACACGGTACGGGCGGCGCTGCCCGGCCTAGGGATAATTGGCGAAACGAACGTCGTCACCTTGCAGCCGAAAGCGGCGATTAGCCGGGGCGATTGCTGAAAAAGCGCCGAAGGCGCTCGACCGGATCGCTCTTAGCTTCGGCAAAGGGAGTTCCGGTTGGATGAGTGCGAGGGGTTGACCCCGTGGACCCTGGGCACGGGCAACGCCCAGTGGCGACGACTGACCTGGCTTGAGGACGCAATGAACCAAAGCGAAGTTTGGGCACGTCACCTATGGTTGCTATTGGTAGGTGAGCGGACCGGCGGCGGACATTGCCTAACCAACGCGATTGACCCAAACCGGAAGTTCGCTAGTCGCGATCCTCACTCCAGAGCGGACACGCTCTTCTGAGCCAGTTCTCCATCGCCGCTTTTCTCCAACAACGCCGGTTCCGTAGACATCAAGCAACCGACGGAATCGCTTTTCGAAATCGGCCAGCGCCATGAACGCAGATCGACGATCGTCGCATCCAATCTTCCATTCGAGGAATGGACGAGCGTCTCAACGTTTGACTGGCGCATTACTTGATTGCCTTATCCATCACGTTCATATTCTGGAACTGAACGGCGAAAGCTATCGTCTCAAACTGTCGATGGTGAGGCGGCGGCGCGCGGTCCAAACCGCCGATGAGGAAGCGGCAGCCGCTGATCCCGAAATCGGCGAAATCACTGCGGCTTCCTGAAAGCCACGTCGGTTTAATAAGGCCGGACCGGAGCAAGAGACAAGGCTTATGATCGATGATGCCGACGCCTTTCTGCGCAATATTCTTTTGTCGGTGAAAACTGTTGCGATGGTTGGCGCGTCGGATAAGGAGACAAGGCCTTCCTACGTCGTTTTTTCCTATCTTCTTGCGAGGGGCTACCGGGTGATCGGCGTCAATCCAAGCCTCGCAGGCAAGAGCGTTCACGGCGCGGCATTCTTCAAGACTCTGGTGGATGTTCCCGAGCCGATCGATATGGTGGATATTTTCCGCAACTCCCAAGCGGCAGGAGGAGTCGTCGATGAAGCGCTTGCGCTCGATCCGAGACCGCAGGTGATCTGGATGCAGCTTGGCGTCCGCGACGATGCGGCTGCGGCGCGGGCGCGAACGCTCGGGGTGGAAGTTGTCATGAATCGCTGCCCGAAAATCGAATATGAGCGGCTGGCGATCCTGAAAGCGTAGAGCTCCTAAATGCCTTGCTAACGCGCTTTCGAAAGCGCTCGCGCGTGCGCCACCGTGATCCCGAAAACGATCATCGCGAAGGCCTGACGCTCTCCGCTAGGATCGATCGCTCCTTCAAGCTGCCAAAGGCGCGGCTCTAGAGCGGCCAGCGGGGGCGCTCGTCGCCCGTCCAGATTCCGGGCGGGATCCGGTGGGCACCGGAGTCGAGGGACATGCGCTTTTGGGCCTCGTCATCATGAATCGTGGTTGTATAGCTTTTCGAATGGCTTCATCCCGTAGAAGCCACCTGGCTCGATGTCTTCCGGATAGAGCTCGCCGGCACGCCTCGGCAGTGTGGCTGGTGATCTGGGCAAGGGAGTCGTTGTGGAGTTCGACCGGGGCCACTTTTCCGGAAAGAGAAGTCGGCACGACAAGCGATACGGGCCGTGCCCATGAGCGGCGAGGGCAATGCGCCCGACCCATCGGCGGGCCTGTGGCCAACGTGGATGGTCCTGGGGCCAAACCCTCCCTTAGCCCGGTTCGAGTGTCTCTATCCCATTTTTCTGGGGGTCTCCGCTCTATCGTTTTAGCGATCCATCCGTAGCAGCGCCCGGAAATTGGCAAGTCGATCGAACCCCACTCGACCGCAGCGACTGGAAACCCAACCTCCGGGCTCGTGGCCGGTTGTGGCGCGGACGGTAGAGAACCGGCCGGTTCGGCCCCACAGTGGCAGAGCCGCCGGTGCCGCCTGACAGGCGACAAATGGCGATCGTAATTTCTGAGCATCCTCTAACTGTCCGGGCCCCAGCTCACTCATTGCCGTATTTCGACCAATGAGCGCCGAAGACTTCCTCGGGCGCCACGCGGCGCGGCGCCACCGGGCGGGAGACCCAGGTCAGATTGACGAAATGGCGGACATTGACGTTCTCGGTCGTGATGTTCCCGCCCCACGACCCGCAGGAGAGCGAAAGGGTATAGGGCAGCCCATTGCGAACGCTCCCAGCCCCTTCGTTCATGCTCTGGTTGACCATGACGCGCGCCGTCTTGGTGCCAAGGGCTAATGCCAGGACGTGATCGTTGCGACTGCTGTGGATGCCGCAGGTGTGACCGGCGCCCTGATATGAAGTAATTCGGTTGACGAGGTCGACCGCACTGTCGATACCCCCTTGGTACTGATAGAGGGCAAGCACCACCGACAGCTTTTCTCCCGAAAACGGATGCGCCTCGCCAACGCCCTCGTCCTCGACCATGAGGAAGCTGCGGTCCGGAGCGAGCTCGATTCCGGCCAATTCGGCGATGCGCGCGGCGGGCTTGGCGACCACCTCGATCGACGGAATGCGCTCGCCCTTCGGCCACATTACAGCCTGCAGACGAGCCTTTTCAGCTGGCGCGCAAACGTGACCGCCGCACTCGACGAGCTTCCGCTTGAGGGTCTCGTAGATGGAGGAATGGGCGGCGACGGAATTGTCGGCTAGGCAACTCGTTGCACAATCGAAGGTCTTGGCGTTGGCGATCATTTGGGCGGCGTCGTCGAGGTCGGCGGTCTCGTCGACGACATGCACAGCATTGCCGACTCCGACGCCATAGGCCGGCGTCCCGGAGCTGTACGCCGCTTTCACCATGCCGGCGCCGCCCGTCGCAACAACCAAGTCGCTGATGCGCATCAGCACTTCGGTCTTTGCGATCGATGGACATTCGATGACCTGGATAAGGTCGGCTGGCGCGCCGACTTGCAGACATCCCTTGCGCATGACCTCGACGACCGCCGCGGATGTCTCCCTGGTCCTCGGATGGGGCGCGATGATGATCGCATTGCGCGCCTTGAGTGCTCCCAACGCCTTGACTGGCGGCGTGGCGTCCGGCCCTGTCGTGGGAATGAGCGCGGCGATGACGCCGACCGGCTTGGCGATCTTGATTAAGCCGCGCGCCGGATCTTCCTCAACGATCCCGCAGGTCTTGATCGAAGCCATGTCGGCCAGGATTCTCATCACGCGGTTGGCGAACTTGGCGATCTTGTCTTGAACGTTGCCAAAGCCGCCCTCTTTGACGGCAAGCTTGGCCAGCGCTTCGCGCGACTTGTAAACCTGCCACCCCACCGCCGTGACCAGGGCGTCCGCCTGTTCCTGGGCATAGTTTTCTATGGCGGCCTGCGCAACGCGGGCCCGTCCCACCACCGCCTCTATCTCGCAGCGCGCCTCGTCTTCAGCGGGAACTACAGCGGGAGCCTTAGTGAGCGTTTCCATGGTCTTGCTCTTTTTCTTGCTCAAGCGGTTGTCGAATGCCGCCCACCGACGCGCATGCGCACGTCGACGATAGTGAAACCATCGCCATCCGCGATGACGGGATTGAGGTCCAGTTCGCCAAGCCAGGTGGCGGCGCAGAACCATTGCGACAGGCCGGCGATCAATCGGGCAAACCCAGCTACGTCGATTGGCGGACAGCCCCGAAATCTGGAAAGAACCTTTTGGCCCTTCAGCTCATCCAGCATGGTCCGCGCTTCCTCAGCTTCGATTGGCGCCAAGCGCAGGGCCACGTCGTCCAAGATTTCCGTCCATACGCCACCAAGGCCGGCCATCACCATCGGTCCAAAGAGCGGGTCGCGTCGAGCCCCGAGGATCAGTTCGGCACCCGGTCCTGCCTGCCGCTGCAAAAGAGCCGGGCCGGCGCCTAGTCGGCGAGAAAAATCCTTGAACGCCTCGGCGACGGCGGCGCCATCGGTGAGGCCTAGGCGCACGGCGCCAGTGTCACTCTTATGCGTCAGCTTGGGACGTTCGGCTTTGAGGACTACAGGAAATTGCATCTTGGCGGCCGCCATTGCCGCCCCGGCGGGGTCTCTGACTAAGGACCACCGCGCCACGGGGAAGCCCGCCTGCTGGAGCAGAGAAAATGCAGCAGCCGAGGTCACCCATCCCGCGTCGTCGACAGCTGCGGGCTGGGGAATTGGCTCCCTTGCCGACAGGCGTGCCGGTGGTCGGAACGGTCGCGAGACGGTGGCGGCAAGAACGGCAGCCGTCGCGGCGGGCCAAGAGTGGCAAGGCACTTCCGCTGCCTGCAACTTTTCGCGGTTGGCGTCGGCCGATCGCGGCGCCACCCAGCAGACGTGGATCGGCTTGAGTGAACCCCGCTGACGCGCTCGCGCACTCGCCGCAATGACGGCGTCGCTGACCTCCGGCATCAGTGCCGAGCGCTGCAGCAGGATCGGAACCACCGCATCTACTTCCCCGGAGGTCATCAGAGCTTCAACCGTAAATTCGTACATTGCTGCGAAGTGCTGCCAGTCTGTGGTGATGTCGATCGGATTGACGGCCGATCCTTGCGGTGGCAGTTGGCTTGCGATCGTCGCTTGCAGCCCCGGCGACAGAGCTGGAACGGTGAGACCTTTCGATTCGAGCAGATCGGTCAGCTCCACGCCTGCGCCACCGGAATTGGTGACGATGCCGATCTTGCGGCCGCGCAGCGGCGGCTGGCGTTCGAGGGAAGCGGCGACGTCGAGAAGCGTCAGGCCATCTTCGACGAGATGCACGCCTGCCTGACGGAGCGCCGCATAAATGACCGCCACGTCGCCGGAGAGCGCGGCCGTGTGGCTGGCTGCTGCCCGTTGGGCGCCGGGATGACGCCCGGTCTTCAACACCACCACGGGCTTTCTCATCACGACAGCCGCGGCCGCCTCGAAGAGGCGGCGGCCATCCGAGATCGATTCTAGCAGCACCGCGATGACCTTCGTCTCCGGATCCCGCCCCAGAAATTCGAGCAGCTCGGCCTCGTCGAGGTCGATCTTATTGCCAAGCGCAGCAATCTTGGCGAAGCCGATGCCGTCGTCCATGGAGCGCGAGTACGCCGCCATTCCATAGGCTCCACTCTGAGTGAGCAGGGAAATGCCTCCGCGTCTAGGCAAGCCGATGGATAAGGAACCGTTGAGGTCGGACGCGGTGTTGATGACACCGAAGCAGTTTGGGCCGAGAATCCGCACTCCAAGTGCAGCCGCTATCCTGGCCACCTCGCGCTGCAGCTCGACGCCGCGTGGCCCAACTTCGGCGAAGCCGCCGCTGATGACGATGGCGACACGAACCCCCGCAGCGCCGCAGCTGGCAATTACCTCCGGCACAGCCGCCGGCGGCGTAACAATGATTGCCAAATCGACCGGCGCTGGAACAGCCCCAAAACTTGGATAGGCGGGACAACCCAGGATCTCACTGGCCGACGGATGGATCGCTATGACCTCGCCGGCGAAGCCCGCCTCGACCGCCGTCAGATTGCGCAGGAACAATGCCCCAGCCTTGCTTGCGGCGGCCGAAGCTCCGGCGACCGCCACCCGGCGTGGGGTGAACAGGGCGTCTTGCCAATCAGTCACGGCATTCCCTCCACGGCGGCGGTGAACAGGCCCGGTGCGCCGCCAGTATGCAGAAAGAGAACGTCATTTGCGCCGGCATAGCGGCCTTGCGATAGCAGCGCGCTGTAGCCGGCCATGGCTTTGCCAGTATAGGTGGGATCGAGGAATACGCCTTCGGCACGCGCCGTTGCGGCAATCGCGCTTTGCCCTTGTAGCGATGGTACGCCGTACCCCGCTCCGAGGAAGCCATCATGGACGCAGAGTTCCACGTTACTGAGCTGCGCAGGACAATCAAGCACGGCGGCTGCTTCGGCCGCTAAATTCCGGGCTCGCGCCAAAGCCTCGACTGCCGGCCGACTGACAGTGATCGCTTCCAACCGCCAAACTGCGCCGAATAGAGCGGTGCCTAATAGCCACCCTGCCAGCGTTCCGGCCCCTCCCACCGCCATTATCACTACTCGCGGCATGATGCCGAGAACCGCGCATTGTTCGAGGGTCTCGCGTACGGCCAGGACGTGGGCTAGGACACCGAGGGCGCAAGCGCCACCGCGAGGAACGCGAAAAGGCCGGCCGCCTTGCGCGACAACCTTGGCCGCGGAGGCCTCGATGCCGCTATCTACGGAAGCGCGGTCCACATCGCCAGTAAAGACAATCTCCGCACCGAGCATTCGGGTCAACCAATGGTTTCCTTCGGCCCTCGGCGGCGGCACGCCCCAGCCCCAGTAGATGGCGATACAACGCAATCCGGTCATGGCCGCTACTCCGGCGCTGGCCCGTACGTGGTTCGAGAAGGGACCGGCACCGGTAACCAAAGTGTCGGAGCCTCGGCGCAACGCTTCGGCGACGATGAGATCCAAGGAACGAACCTTATTGCCGCCGAATGCAACCGGGAGGAGATCGTCGCGCTTGAACCACAGTTGTGGGCCGCCAAGTGCAGCCGAAAGGCGGCAGGCGGGAGTGAGCGGCGTCGGTTCCGTCACGAGCGACAGACGTGGCAGCGCATCGAGGTCGGCGGTCCAGGAGGTCACGGCGGGCGCTGACTAAGGACCCGGTCCACCAGCTCTTGACACTGCCCGGTATGGGCCTCAATGGAAAACAGCCGGTCGATTTCCTCCTCTTTCAGGTGAACACGGATGTCCGGGTCCTCCGCAGTGATGACGACGAAGGACCTGCCTTCGCGCCGCGCCAAGGCGGCCAGCCGTTGAACCACACGATGCGCTGTCTGCTTGCCGACGTGGCGGGCGAAGGCGAGCATGAGGGCTTCCGAAAAGCGATACCCTCCGGCAGCTTCCATATTGGCGCGCATGCGGTCGGCGCACACCTCCAGCCCGGCAAGCAGGGACGCGAGCAGGGCATGGGCCTTGCCTGCCGCCATGGTCAGCTCCGGCACGGCGTGCCATTCCACCTTCCACGACCTGCCATCACGCTCATGGTCGTGAACCAGGCCCTCGGCAAGAAGCCCAGCATTTGCCCGCACTACACGGGCCAAGGTTCCGAGATGTTCGGCCATCTCCGGGTTGCGCTTATGCGGCATGGTGATACTGCCGATCCCTTCGGCGCTGGCTCGTTCGCAAAGCTCTCCGATCTCGTCGCGTTGGAGGTTGTAAATCTCATGCCCGATCCGGTCGGCGGCGCCGGTGGACAGCACGAGAAGGTGAGCCCATTCGGCGAGGACGTCGCGGCTCGCTGTCCACGATATGTCCGGCTCGCGAAGGCCGAGCCGCCCGAGGAAGCGCTGCTGCACGGCCAATGCCTCTGAACCCATGGCCGAAAGGCTGCCGACACCGCCGCAAAGCTGGCCAACATCCATGCGCCGAGCCGCCTCCTCGAAACGCTGCCGGTGACGTCGCAGCTCAGCCAGCCAGCCCGCAGCCTTGAAGCCGAAGGTGATCGGGAGACCCTGCTGGCCGTGGGTTCGTCCGACCATGACCGTATCCCGGTGGCATCGGCACAGCTCCGTCGTCGCCGCGATCGCGCGTTCGAGGTCGGCAACGAGCAGGCCGCGGGCCTCGCGCAGCGTCAGCATGAGCCAAGTATCCGTAATGTCCTGGACCGTGGCCCCGAAGTAAAACCATTCGCCGCCGGACGAGGAGCATCGGCGCGCGACGGCTGCGATCAAGCCGGCCATCGAGTGGCAGGTTGCTTCGTATTGTTCCCGACACTCGCCAAGAAAGTCGGCGTCGACATCGATTGACCGGCATGTCGTCCGAATGTCTCGGGCTGCCTCCGCCGGAATGAGCTCATGCTCGGCCTGAATTTCCGCCAACAGGTCCAGTAGATCGAGCCATCGCCGCGTTCGCGGCGCATCGGCGAATAGCGCCCTCATCTCCGGCGTGGCCCATGCGTCGCCGTAGATGGCCGAGCCGAATGACCATTCCGTCATTTGGCGTCTCCAACGAATGCCACCGCCTCGGCGTGGAGGCGGCAGAGGGCGGCCTCCCGGTG
>JBAUNU010000196.1:0-9881 GCA_049579405.1 Methylocella sp. | reverse complement strand
TCGTTGCCGCGCGGACGTTTGTTTCAAGCGGGGCTTCACAAAGGTGTCATCGCGCCTGTAAAATATGACGCAAGGGCTAGCCTTGGTTTCGAGGCGGATATAATCGGGAGCCTGCGGCATTGGCGCTCGGCGGTGACGCGCGAGGCGAGGTAGCTGACGTGACGGTTCATTCCCAACCCAGGATTTCCCCCGAGGCCTGTCCGGCGCTCGTGCTCAATGCCGACTTCCGGCCGTTAAGCTACTATCCACTCTCGCTTTGGGCGTGGCAGGATTCGATCAAGGCGGTGTTCCTCGACCGGGTGAACATCGTTTCCAATTACGATAAGACGGTCCGAAGTCCGAGCTTCGAGATGCGGCTCCCCTCGGTGGTTTCCCTCAGACGCTATGTAAGACCCTCCCGCCATCCCGCCTTCACCCGCTTCAATGTGTTTCTCCGCGACCGCTTCAGCTGCCAATATTGCGGCTCCCGCGAGGATCTGACCTTCGACCATCTCGTGCCCCGCTCGAAGGGCGGCACCACGACCTGGAAAAATGTCGTCGCCGCCTGTTCGAACTGCAATCTGCGCAAGGGCGATCTGCGCCCCGGCGAGGCCCGCATGTGGCCGGCGCGAATGCCCTACCAACCGACAGTCAACGATCTGCACCAGAACGGCCGCCGTTTTCCGCCCAATTATCTGCACGAAAGCTGGATGGATTATCTCTATTGGGATTCCGTCCTGGAGCCTTAAGTGCGATTCGGCCGTTCGGGTTTGGTCGCATGATCACCACGTTGCGACCATGCAGCATGCTAGCTAGGGTATAAATTCGGCCAGAGCGATCTCACTAAGCCCCATGCGAGAGTAAGTTCGGGTCTCGACGGCGGTCATCGCTCGAACCGGTTGGCGGCGAGACCACGACTTACAACTGCCGCATGAAATCAACCAGGTTGTGCTTTTCCTCGGGAGTGAGTTTGAGCTCCAGGACCAGGTTGAAGAACTCCACCGTGTCTTCCAGTGTCAAAAGCCGGCCGTCGTGGAGATACGGTGGGCTGTCCTTGATACCCCGCAGCGTGAACGCCTTAATCGGTCCATCTCCTGCTTCGTTTTTCAGGAATCGCTCGACGTGGAGGTCGTGCATCTGATTATCGAGATAAAAGGGGGCCGGATGGCAGGTGGAGCATTGCGCTTTTCCAAAAAACAATTTCTCGCCCGCGATTTCGCTGGCCGTGGCCTTCGCCGGGTCGAGCCTGCCCGTGATGGTTAGTTTCGGCGCCGGCGGAAAGTCGAACATGTTCTGCATCTGGGCCATGTGCGACACCTGGATCCGGTCCAGAATGTTCATGCCTTTCTTAATGGCGTGAATCTCATCGCCGTTGAAGTAAGCGGTACGCTGCTCAAATTCGGTAAAGTCCTCGACCGAACGTAGGCTCCGCTTCGACCCGTGAATCTTTTGATTGAACATGCCGCGCAGACTGACGGTATCCAGCCGCATGCGCCGCTGCTCGGGCCGCATGTCTGGATTGATGTGGAACTGACCGCTCGTGTGGCCATTCACGTGGCAATCCAGGCACGTCACTCCCAAGCTGGGCTGGGCAGTCTTGCGATCGTCGGTCGGGTTGAACTCTTCTTGAGGGAACGGCGTCACCAGTAAACGCAAGCCATCGAGCTGCACGGCTGTCAAGATGTCTTTGAACAAGCGGTAGTAGTTGTTGATCGAGACCACTTCGCCTCGGGAGACGTCGCCCAGCTCGGGCCGGTTCTGCAGAAACATCGCCGGCGGAAACTCGGGCAGAAAGGCCTCGGGGAGATCGAACTCGACGTCGTACCGCTCCAACCGCGGAAACATTTTGATCTGCATCTGGGGAAAGACCTGGCCGCCTAGCCCGCCTCCTTGAGCGGCGTGAGGCAGCGCCTTGTAAGGGAAGATGTCCCCGTCGCGAATCTCGGCCGGGCTCAACTTGGCCAGTGCTTCCCAACTCATCCCCGCCGGCAATCTCGCCGTAGGTCCCACCGCGATGGGTTTGCCGCGCGACATTTTGACGGCCGGGTCGAGCTTCGGTTCAAGGTTGTATCGGCTTTCGAGGAGCTTGCGCTGGGTTGCCGTGACCTTCGGCTTATTGGCCACGCCCGCCTTGAAAAAGTCCTCAAACGTCATCCCGGGCTTCATCGCGCCAAGGGGGTCACGGTAGAAATCGAAACCGAGCATCTGTCCGCGATCTTGTTGATCAATCAAAGCCTCCGACGAGGGCAACGCATTGCTCGGGTTGAAGACGTCGGAGAGATCGTGGGCCGTTTTCTTCTGTTCCGGCCGCTCCGTTGGAGCTTCCTTGGAGGTCTGCGCCACTGCGATAGCGTCTGCAGGTGCGCCGCCAGCGGGCGGTTGCGATCTGGCACCCTGCGGGGCGCTGAGTAGCACCAGGCTGGCGGCCAGAGCGCCTAGCGCGATAGCCGTAACAATCCCCACCGCGCGTTTTTCGTACGTGCTTTTCCAATCGAGCGACATTCACGTCCCCCCTATGAGTATGTGGTATGTGATAAACCGGGATTCCCCAGATGGACGCCGCGTTGAGCGTAATTCTGCCTCCATTCGGTTTCCTTCGCAAGGCGAAACCGTCGCACTGCAGGTACGCGGGTCGTCACTCATGGACGTGGCCATCATCTGGAGCACCTCTCGCTGAGTTTTTGCTCGAACGCACGGCAACCTAACGCCTTACGCCGGTGCGAGATCAGGCGGCGGCCGATTCCGCGATTAGCCGCAGAATGTCAGCGAAAGGCTCTGCCGGAAGGATCGGACCGCCTCAGGCTCGCCTTTTCGCCGCCTGCTGAACAAAGGCGCGCAACACCGCGTTGATCCTTGTCTGATAACCCGGACCTTGCTGCTTGAACCAATCGACAACATCGCTGTCGAGCCGGAGCGATAGGAGCTTCTTTGGGGTAGGCATGACTGCCTCGGCGCTCTTGTACCAATCCTCGGGCACGCCGCTAAAACCGGGGTCGCTGGCAATATCGCGCTCCAGCTCTTCCGCCGTCTTCGCCCGCACACGGGCCAGATCAGTGCGGCTTTCGCCACGAGCCCGCCGCTCTTCCAGGTCAGTTTCCGAAAACCTCCTGATGCCTTTTTCTTTCGCCATTTCTTGCACTCCGCATCGAGATCATGCGGATGACCGAGCCGCACCGGGTGAAAACAGCCGTAACGTAAACCTCGTCGATCATGCCGATTGCCAACCAACGCTGTTCTCCGGCAACCGTCTTTCCTGGCGCGACTAGGGCGGATTGCCGAACGAGATATCCGCGTCGATGAAGTCGATGCCATGTTTTTCGATGTTCTTGAGGCGCTTTGCCTCATCCTACTCAAAATCCATAACCTGGTCCCTTGGCTCACGCGTGTCACCCCTTTCTCTTTATCATCTTTATCCATGAATCTACGTTATGTAGATACAGTTCTCAAAAAGCCTAAATGCAAGGGCTTTGTGTCGTCGAGGACAGCGAGCGCCGGTCTTCGCAGGACCCCGGAGAACCGGCTTGGGATAACCAGGCGCGCTCGGCTCGGGAATAATCAGCTCAACTCGGCGGCTAACCTCCGCATGAATGCTATGCAAGCCTCGATTTGCGCGATCTCGATATACTCGTCCGGCTGATGCGCCTGGCCGATCGAGCCGGGACCGCAGACGACCGCCGGCACATTGGCCAATTGAAACTGGCCTGCCTCGGAAGCGAAAGGCATCGCGATCGTGCGGTTCGATTGCGCGAGCTTTAGGGCCAAGGTCTCGGCGATGGAGCCTCTTTCCGGCTTGAGGCCTGGCACCTCGACTTCCGTCACGGTTTCGATAAAAGCGTCCTTGGCACGGCGCGTGAGCCTTGGAGTCACGGCACGGGCGGCGTAATCCTCGAGCCGCCGGAGCGCCAGGCGCGGATGCCCTACCAACCGACAGTCAACGATCTGCACCAGAACGGCCGCCGTTTTCCGCCCAATTATCTGCACGAAAGCTGGATGGATTATCTCTATTGGGATTCCGTCCTGGAGCCTTAAGTGCTCCGCGAGGTTCTCGCCCTTTGGACAATGGCTTTGAGGTCTGGGTCTTCATCCGCGCCGAAGCGGGCGATCACGTCGTCATAGACGGAAACAGCGTCCTCGCTCCGGCCGAACTCGCCGAGCGTGACCCCTTTGTTGAAAAGCGCACTCGCGGCTCGTTCGCGCAAGGCCAATTCGCTCGCCGCGCCGAAGCGGGCGATCACGTCGTCATAGACGGAAACAGCCTCCTCGCTCCGGCCGAGGTCGCCCAGGCGGACCCCTTTGTTGAAAAGCGCCTTCGCGACTGATTTGCGCAAGGCCAATTCGCTCGCCGCGCCGAAGCGGGCGATTACGTCGTCATAGACGGAAACGGCCTCCTCGCTCCGGCCGAGCTCGCCGAGTATAACCCCTTTGTTGAAAAGCGCCTTCGCGACTGATTCGCGCAAGGCCAATTCGCTCGCCGCGCCGAAGCGGGCGATCACGCCATCATAGGCGGAAACAGCCTCCTCGCTCGGGCCGAGCTGGCCGAGCGCGACCCCCTTGTTGAAGAGCGCTTTCGCGATTGGTTCGCGCAAGGCCAATTCGCTCGCCGCGCCGAAGCGGGCGATCGCGTCGTCAAAGACCGAGATTGCCTCCTCGCGCCGGCCGAGCTGGCCGAGCGCGACCCCTTTGTTGAGGAGTGCCTTCGCGACTTGTTTGCGCAAGGCCAATTCGCTCGCCGCGCCGAAGCGGGCGATCACGTCGTCAAAGACGGAGATAGCCTCCTCGCTCCGGCCGAGCTGGCCAAGGCGGAACCCTTTGTTGAAAAGCGCCTTCGCGACTTGTTTGCGCAAGGCCATTCGCTCGCGGCGCCGAAGCGAGCGATCACGTCGTCATAGACGGAGATTTCCTCCTCACCCCGGCCGAGCTGGCCGAGTGTGACACTATACTGGGTAAGGGATCTCGACATTGAAAAGAGGTGCCATGCTTGAAAAAACTCAACGCAACTCCTCCGCTAGCCTCCGCATGAAGGCGATGCAAGCCTCGATTTGCGCGATCTCGATATATTCGTCCGGCTGATGGGCCTGGCCGATCGAGCCGGGACCGCAGACGACCGTGGGCACATTGGCCAATTGGAACTGCCCTGCCTCGGAGGCGAAAGACACGGCGATCGTGCGGTTCGATTGCGCGAGCTTTAGGGCCAAGGTCTCGGCAATGGAGTCTCTTTCCGGCTTGAGGCCTGGCACCTCGACTTCCGTCACGGTTTCGATAAAAGCGTCCTTGGCATGGCGCGTGAGCCTTGGAGTTACGGCACGGGCGGCGTAGTCCTCCAGCCGCCGGAGCGCCAGATTCTGTTCGACGCCGGGGAGAGCGCGAAACTCCCAACGGAAGGTGCAACGCTTGGCCATGATATTCCGAGCGGTTCCGCCGTGGATCGTGCCGACATGGACGGTCGATGCCGGAGGATCGAAGCGTCCGGATGGATCGCCGCGCGCCGCGAGCTCCCCGCCAAAGCGATAGAGTTCGGCGACGAGATCGCAAGCCGCCTCGACGGCGCTCGCGCCGAGACTTGGCTTCGAGGAATGCGCCTCGTGGCCATGCACAATCGTCGCGTAAGCCGCGACGCTTTTATGCGCATTCGCCACTTGCATCGAAGTGGACTCGCCGACGAGCACGGCGCCGGGGCGCGGCAGGCCGGCCCCGAAACGCGCGATCGTGTCGAGCGGGCCGCGGCAGGTGGTTTCTTCGTCATAGCTCAGGAGAATATGGACCGGCGAGGCCAAGAGAGCCTGATGGAATTCCGGAATCATGGCAAGGCAGATTGCGTCAAAACCTTTCATGTCGCAGGCGCCGCGGCCATAAACGCGGCCGGCCTCGCGCCGCAGCTTGAAAGGGTCACTCGTCCAGGTCTGGCCTTCCACGGGGACCACATCGGTGTGTCCCGCCAAGACGATCCCGCCGTCGCGATTTGGGCCGACGCTCGCAAACAGCGCCGCCTTATCGCCAGCGGCGTTGGGGATTTTCACATAGGCTATGCCGAGGGATTTGAGGTAATCCTCGACAAAGGCGACGAGGCCGAGGTTGGATTTCGCGCTTTCCGTATCGAAACCGACCAGACGCTCAAGCATGGCGAGCGTTGCGTCAAGCCTTTCGTCCGGCACGTGGCTCGCTTGCGGTATGACCGGCCGCTTCCCCATCCTAGGCGGCCAGGCCGCGCGTAAATGAGGCGGCGGTTCAGTTGAGAACGCGCCGCGCGTAAGGAGAATCGAGCGAGAAGACGGGAATTTCCGCCTCGAAAACATCGCCCTTCTCGTTCACCATCCGATACGTTCCGGTCATGATGCCGGAAGGCGTCGTCATGGTGGTTCCCGAGGTGTAGCGAAAGGTTTCGCCAGGCTTCAAAATCGGCTGCTCGCCGACTACGCCAGCACCTCTCACTTCCTCGAGCTTGCCGTTGCCATCGGTGATCTTCCAGTGGCGCGCGGTGAGCTGCACGGTCATCTTGCCCTGGTTGGCGATTTCCACGGTGTAGGCCCACCAGAACGAGGCCTCCTCGACGTCTGAACGCTCAGGAACGAATTCTGGAAGAACGGTGATCTGGATGTCGTGAGTGACGGTGCTGTACATGGGCGTGATCTGATGGCAAGAAGCCGAAAAATCTAGACGCAACCACTCTAGCACAACCTTATACGCGAGGAAAAGTGCTGGCCCGATGCCGCCGGGCGGCCGGGCGAAGGCGCGCTCCAGGGGCAAAGCGCTGTCTCTCGTAATCCCTTGATACGAGTCCGGACGATGGCGGTGAAAGGAATTAGCGCCGAATGTGGCGGGAAAGCCGAAGCCATCGGTTTCGTGGAATTCCAAGGATTTTCCACAACCGTGGCAAGGCGGTTTCGCCGGCTTGGGAAGTTCCTCCCGCGAGACCTGCTTTACATCTTTCCCGGAGCCGGTACCTTGCGCAAGAACACTTCCGCGAATTTAACTCGCGGTCAGCCAGCCGTTCGCGGATAGGGCTCTGGGCATGTCTCAAGACATGGACAATAAGGACCGCCGCGACAGCCATGCGCAGAATGTAGGCACGCGGAAAATCCTCTGTGTGTTTCCGCACTACGTCCCTTCGTTCGGCACATTTGAATACGCTTATCCGCTGACCGGTGGGGTACGCGCATTTATGCCGCCGCAAGGTCTGCTTGTGATTGCTGCGGCGCTGCCAAAAACCTGGAAAGTCCGCTTTGTCGACGAAAACATACGCCCCGCGAGTGTCAATGACTTCGCCTGGGCCGACGCGGTCTTCGTAAGTGGAATGCATATTCAGCGCCGCCGGATGGAGGACATATGCCAAAGGGCGCACGTCTTCGGCAAGGTGGCGGTGCTCGGCGGCCCATCGGTGTCGGCGTGTCCCGAGCTCTATCCAGGGTTCGACTATCTCCATGTCGGCGAGCTCGGCGATGCGACCGGCGCGTTGATCGGCATGCTCGGCCGTGACGTTTCGCGGCCGCGCGAACAGATCGTGCTGACCACCAAGTCCCGCCGCGACCTTTGCGATTTCCCGGCGCCTGCCTATGAGCTCGCCGAGATCGGGCGCTATTTTCTTGGCAGCGTTCAGTTTTCGAGCGGCTGTCCCTATCGTTGCGAATTCTGCGATATTCCGGGCCTTTACGGCAGGGTTCCGCGCCTAAAAACGCCGGACCAGGTCGTCGGAGAGCTCGACAAGCTTTTGGCCTGCGGCGTCAATGGCTCGATCTATTTCGTCGACGATAATTTTGTCGCCAACCGGCGCGCTCTGCGGGACCTTTTGCCACATCTTATTGATTGGCAGAAACGCAACGGCTATGCCGTCAGCCTGTCTTGCGAGGCGACGCTCAACATTGCCCGTTCGCCGGCAATCCTGGCCTTGATGCGCGAGGCCGCGTTCGACACGATTTTTTGCGGGATCGAGACGCCCGAACCGGAGGCCCTCAAAGCCATCGACAAGTCGCATAACTTGATCGTGCCCATCCTCGACGGCGTGCACGCCATCAACCGGCACGGGATGGAGGTGGTTTCCGGAATCATTCTCGGCCTCGACACCGATAGCTTGGATTCAGGCGCGCGGATTCTCGATTTTTTGGAGCAATCCAAGATTCCGATGGCGACGATCAATTTGTTGCAGGCTCTGCCGCGCACGCCGCTTTGGGAGCGGCTGCAGCAAGAAAACCGGCTGCTCCGCGACGAAGATCGCGAGTCGAATGTGGAATTCAAGCTGCCTTATGGTGACGTGCTCGCCATGTGGCGGACCTGCATGGCTAAGGCCTACCGGCCGGACATTTTGTTCGCCCGCTACGAGTACCAGATGCGCGCGACACGGCCCAATCGCTTGAAGCGGCCGAGAAGCCGGCAACGTTTATCGGCGCGCAACATCGCCAAGGGTCTCGTGATGCTTGCCCGGCTTTTCTGGATCGTCGGCGTGCGCGGCGACTACAAGCGCACTTTTTGGAAATTCACCCTGCGCCGCCTGGTGCGCGGGCAGATCGAGCCGGTCTTGAGCGTCGGCCTCTGCGCGCATCATCTCATCATGTTCGCGCGCGATGCTTGCGCGGGTAGAGGCAACGCCTCGCATTACTCGGCGAAGGCGCGGGCTCTACTCGAAACCACGCTGCCGGGGTGAGCGGAGGCAGAGCAGTCCTTGTCTCGCCTAAATATCTGCAATGGGCAAAGCCCTTGCCGCGGCGGTGTTCGAGGAAATTGCGTGGCCAACTCGCATGAGTTGGCCGAACGGAACTGGTCGTGTGCGCAAGCGAATTTACGGCCAACCGTCATGTTGCACCGCTTCTTGCACATGCGTCTTGTCGATTGCCGCGCCCGGGCCCCTGTTGCGCGAATTGGGGCGGGCCACTAGAAGCGAGCCTTACCTCAATGGGGGTGGTTCATGCGTCCTTCCCATCGCGCCGCCGGCGAATTGCGGCCCGTTTCGCTCGAACGCAATGTCGCGCGCTATGCCGAAGGCTCCTGCCTGGTCAAATTTGGCCTGACCCAGGTGCTGTGCACGGCTTCGCTCGAAGACAAGCCGCCCCCCTGGCTGCGCGGTCAAGGACGCGGCTGGATCACCGCCGAATACGGCATGCTCCCGCGGGCGACTCACACGCGCACGCGGCGGGAATCTAATTCCGGCAAGCAATCCGGCCGCACCCACGAGATTCAGCGCTTGATCGGCCGCAGCCTGCGGGCCGTCACCAATCTTCCGGCGTTGGGCGAGCGTCAGATCACAGTCGATTGCGATGTGCTGCAAGCCGATGGCGGCACAAGGACCGCCGCGATCACCGGGGCGTGGGTCGCCTTGCATGATTGCCTCAAATGGATGCACGCCCGCTCGATCGTCAAGGACCATCCCTTGCGCGATCATGTTGCCGCGGTCTCCTGCGGCATTTCGAATGGCGAAACGGTGCTCGACCTCGATTATGAAGAGGATTCGGTCGCGGAAACCGATGCGAATTTCGTGATGACCGGCGCTGGATCACTCGTCGAGGTGCAGGCAACGGCGGAAGCGGCGGTATTTTCTGACGCTCAGCTGCAAACCTTGCTGGCGCTCGCCAAATCGGGAATAGCAAAGCTCGTCGAGCTGCAAAAAAGCGCGGTCGGCTGACATGCCACGCCGGCTCGAAGGAAAACTCGTCATCGCGACCCATAATGCGGGGAAGCTCGCCGAGATGCGCGAGCTTCTCGCCCCTTATGGCGTCGAGGCGATCGCGGCCTCGGAGCTCGGCCTCCCGGAGCCGGAAGAAACCGGCCAGAGCTTTAGCGCCAACGCTATGATCAAGGCCCGCGCCGCCGCGAAGAGCGCCAAAAATCCGGCGCTCGCCGACGATTCAGGCCTCTGCGTCGCGGCGCTCGATGACGGGCCCGGCATAAATTCCGCGCGTTGGGCAGAACCCGCC
>JBAUNU010000195.1:0-1835 GCA_049579405.1 Methylocella sp. | reverse complement strand
ACATTGCCCCTTGCCGCACTTCTTCGCCCGATCGCCCTGGCGGGGCCGCAACCGCTCGCCCATTAACTTGGCATTTACCCTATTCGCGCACCATGCCGCCGGCGGGGCAGTTTCGCCCTTTGATTTCGTGGGCCGGCTTACCCTAACAGACGCCAAGGGTTAGGGCCGGACCGTTAGCGAGGCCGGATGTCCCCCAAAATCCTGATCGCCGACGGCGATCCCGTGCAGCGGCGGCTCCTCGAAACATTGGTCCATCAATTTGGCTATCAGGCCGAGACCGTCGAAAGCGGCGAAGCGGTGCTCGCCCGCCTGCAAGCGTCCAGCGCGGCGCCCATCGATCTCGTGATTCTCGATCTTGTCATGCCAAACCTAGACGGCACGGTGGTGCTCTCTCGTTTACGTGAGCGGGGAGAGAAAGCTCCAATTATCGTGCAGACCTCCCGGACATCGGTCGAATCGGCCGTCCCTGCGATGCGCCTGGGTGCTCATGATTTCGTGGTGAAGCCGGTTGGGCCGGAGCGGCTGCAAGTCGCGATCAAGAACGCGCTCGCCGCCGCCCGGCTCGCGGAGGAAGTAAGGTTCTTGACCCGGCTGGCCTTTGGAACCTTGGCGTTCAAGGACCTCGCGGGCGACAGCGTGGAAATGGCTCGCGCCGTCCGGCAGGGCGAACGGGCGGCAAAATTGGCCATTCCCGTGCTTCTCGAAGGGGAGCCCGGCACCGGCAAGGAAATTTTCGCTCGCGCAATCCACGCGGCTTCCGGCCGTCGCGGAGGCGCGTTCGTGACCTTCAATTGCGGTGCGCCGCCGGACGATCTCCAATGGATGCTGTTCGGGTGCGAAAAGGGGGCGTTTCCCGGTGCCCCCGAAAAAACACTTGGCAAATGCGTCGAGGCGCAGGGCGGCACGCTTTTTTTCGACCGGATCTGCGAGTTGCCGATTGAGGCGCAGGGGAGGCTTTTGCGCGTCCTCCAGGAAGACGAGATCCATCGCGCCGGGGCGAAGCGCCCGGTGAAAGCCGACATTCGCGTGATTTTCTCGGCCAACCGAAATCTGATCGAACAGGTTAAACGTGGCGGCTTCCGCGACGACCTCTATTACCGCATCAATGTGTTTCCAATTTCCATCCCGCCGCTGCGTGCCCGGCGAGACGACATCGCCAGTCTCGCGTGCCGGTTTTGCGCGCGATTCGCCGCCGCGGAAGGAAAGCCCGTTCGCGGGATCGGCGCCGAGGCGCTCGCCTTGCTCGGCGCCTACGATTGGCCCGGCAATGTGAGGCAATTGGAAAACGCCGTCTTTCGCGCCGTTGCGCTCGCCGAAGGCGGCGAGCTGACGGTCGCCGAGTTTCCCCAAATCGCCGCGAGGGTCGAGGGTTTCGACGTCCGCGTCCCCGCCGCGCCGGTCCCCGTGCGGCACGCGCACCCCGCGAAAGAGTTTGTCCGGATCGAGGTGCGCGATCCCAATGTCCTAGCGCTCCTCGACGAGAACGGCAATGCACGCCATCTCGATCGATTGGAAGCCGAAGCCATAAAATTCGCGCTCGTCCATTACCGCGGCCAGAGGTCGGCGGTGGCGCGCAAGCTCGGGATCGGCCGCTCGACCCTCTATCGCAAACTGAAACAACATGACTTGTTGAAACAACATGATTCGGAGCCCGCTCCCGAGGCGCTTGCCTTGCCAGCGGAATCCGGGAAAGCATATTGGGGCGGCTTTGTTGCGCCGTAAAAATTTTGGTTGGCGTGGCGTCGCGCGGGCCGGTTCGCGCGTTACCCTGGTGCGTAGCGGCGAGCGAGTCGCGATGCGACCGGGAAGCTGAGAGGCAAGACAATGCATGCGCC
>JBAUNU010000194.1:0-4308 GCA_049579405.1 Methylocella sp. | reverse complement strand
ATCCCGGGCTAATCTCGCAGATATTCACGCGATAGCGTTGTTCTTTGTTACCCCCTTGGAAGTCCGCCCTCATGTCGTACAGGCAGGTCCTTTCGGCGCCGATTTGGAGCAGCGGGATGACCGCCTTCTGATCCTTGCGCAGGGGACCAGCAGGCAGGCGGTTCTGACCGTAGCTTTTCTCGGTGCTTGTGCTCGGCAAGATGTAGAATCCCAGCATGTCCGCAGGGCCAAAATTTGCAACCGTAACCTCAGTCGGAAACGGCCCAGAATAATTTGTCATAGGCGGTCCCGCGAACCCAAGTTTGCTATAGGTGCAGAGATCGACGTTTCGGTATTCGGAAGTCGTTGTAAAATTGTACGACACCCGGATATCCCAACTACTACAATCACCAAACATTGGAAACGACAGAACGAACTCCTTGCCTGGGTCTATAGGCGCCGAGAGCTGATTTTTACCCCAGTCGACGTTGGTGCCCGAACTTTTGTCGTAAATCCCTGTTATCGGCACATGCCCTACGTTGACGATCGTGAATTTTGAGAAGAGGTCGAACCGGGCTGCTTCTCCCAGAATAGGGGGAACTAACGAGGCAAAAACGGCCAATAAGGCCACAACAATACTTCGGCTCACCAAGAGCATTCGCATCTCGCCGCCTTCCCGATGATGCTGCGCCGCACCTTTCGCCAGAGAGCCGTCGCTTAACGGCTGGTCCGGGCCGGTCAGCGTGATCGCCTCACCAGCTTGAAGATTTGCCGCTTATTCATGCAAATTGCAAGGATCGAATCCTTCGGCGGCACGCACCTGGCCGTACTCATAAATTCTACCGCGATCTTGCGCTCGCCCCAAATCCCGGCTTTGTATTTCGCCGCGCCGAGTCCGTCATGAACCCAACTGGATAGTTATCATGCCAAAGCACGTCGCGGTGCTGATGGGCGGCCTATCGGTGGAGCGCGAGGTGTCGCTGCGCTCGGGCGAGGCCTGCGCGGCAGCCCTCGAAGCCGAGGGCCATCAAGTCACCCGCGTCGATGTGGACCGGAGGATCGCCGAAACGCTTGCCCACCTCCGTCCAGATGCCGCCTTCAACGCGCTTCACGGGCGTTTTGGCGAGGACGGCATCATGCAGGGCATTTTGGAAATGCTGCGCATTCCCTACACCCATTCCGGTGTCCTCGCCTCGGCGCTCGCCATGCGAAAGGATCGCGCCAAGGAGCTTTTTCGCGCCGCTGGGATTCCGGTTGCCGAGGGAGTGGCGGCGGATCGCTTCACGGCCGCCCAAAAACATGTTTTGCCGCCTCCTTACGTCGTAAAGCCGCTCGACGAAGGATCTTCCGTAGGCGTTTTGATCGTGCGGGAGGGCGCCAACCGCCCGCCGCAAGAATTAACCAAGGAAGATTGGCCGCACGGAGACCGGGTCTTGATCGAACGCTACGTCGCCGGACGCGAGCTAACGTGCGCCGTCATCGGCGAAAAAGCCTATGATGTCATAGAAATACGCGCTGCGGACGGGGGCTGGTATGACTATAACGCAAAATACGCGAAAGGCGGTTCCATTCACGTCCTTCCGGCGAAACTTAAAGGAAATATTTACCAAAATGTTCAAGAGTTGGCGCTTGTGGCGCATAGGGCGCTCGGTTGCCGCGGCGTGAGCCGGACGGATTTCCGGTACGACGATTCTCCCGGCGGGACGGGGGAGCTCGTGGTTTTGGAAGTCAACACCCAGCCTGGGATGACCGAGACTTCGCTTGTGCCGGAACTCGCTGGCCATGCCGGCCTCAAATTCGGTGAACTTGTTCGATGGATGGTCGAGGACGCCTCCTGCGATCGGTGAGAGCGGTGACCATGGGCTTCGCGCCGGCGGCGTTGGCCTATGCCGGGGCTTTGCCCGCTCCGGAAATCCACTCCGCGCGGCAAATCATGCCGCCCGCGCGGCCGAGTCAGGGCTTGCGGCATAAAATTATCGCCCGGCTGGCCGGGCCGGGCACGGGCGCTTGCTTTTCGCTGGCGCTGTTAGCGGCCGCGGGCGCCTACGGCACGGTGAAGGGCGGCCACTACGCCGCCTTCGTCGCCGCGGAAGGTGAGCCAGCCGACATCCTTGCCAAGGCGCTGGGTTTCTCCATCAACGGAGTGACCATCGCGGGCGAGCGCGAACTCAAGAAGCAAGACATCCTCGCTATCGCCGGGATAGATCCGCGCAATTCGCTTCTGTTTCTCGAGGTGGCGGCAATAAGGGAGAGGCTGAAACAGCTTCCGCTCGTCAAGGAAGCGGCGGTCACCAAGCTCTACCCGGACCGGCTCCTGATCGAGATCGAGGAGCGCCAGCCTTTCGCCCTGTGGCAATGCGACGGGCAAGTGCAAATCGTCGCCGCCGATGGCGTTCCCCTCGCCGCCATGCGCGACCAGCGCTTCATTCATCTGCCGCTCGTCGTGGGCGCGGGGGCCAACGAGAAACTCGGCCAATATTTGGCGCTTCTCGAAATGGCGGGCGATTTGCGCGAGCGGATCGTGGCGGGCGTTCTCGTCGCGGGACGCCGCTGGACGTTGAAAACGGCGAACGGGATAGACGTTCTCTTGCCGGAAATGGAGCCCGCCGCGGCGCTGGCAAGGCTCGTTGACCTTCAGCGAACTTCGCATGTGCTCGACAAGGACATCCTTTCGCTCGACATTCGTCAACCCGGCCGGGTTGTCGCGCGTCTCGCCCAGGAAGCGGCGGCCGAACGCGCCGCCATGCTCCCGAGCAAGACCAAGGCGAAAGGCGGCCGGACATGAATTCGACGGTATTGCCGCCGCGCTTGCCGTCCTTGCCGGCCCGCAAAAGCGCGGTCCTTTCCGTGCTCGACATCGGAACATCGAAAATCGTCTGTCTGGTCGCGCGGCTGAACCCAAGCGATCCTTCCGAGCCGCTGCGCGGGCGCACCCATCGTTGCCGCATTCTTGGCATCGGCCATCAACGCTCCCGCGGGATCAAGGGCGGAGCCGTCGTCGATATGGACGCGGCGGAAGGAGCCATCCGTTTCGCCGTCGACGCGGCGGAGCGCATGGCTGGGGTGCAGGTCGAAAGCGTGATCGTGAACGCGACCGGCGGCAGGCTTTCCTCGCGGCTCTACGATGCCAAGATCGCGATCGCCGGGCGGGCCGTCACGCAAGCCGATGTCCACCGCGTGCTGGAGGCTTGTACGACGCGCGGCGGACAAGTTGGCCGCGCGGTGCTGCACGCCCTGCCAATCGGCTTTGCATTGGGCGAAACGCGTCACATTCAAGATCCGCGGGGAATGGTCGGCGATGAACTCGGCGTGGATATGCACGTGCTGAGCTGCGACGCCGCCGCCGCTCGCAATCTGATGCTCGCGGTCGAACGCTGCCATCTGACGGTCGACGCGATGGTCGCCACGCCTTACGCGGCGGGTCTTGCGGCGCTGGCCGACGATGAAGCCGAACTCGGCGCCGCCTTGATCGACATGGGCGCGGGGACAACCTCCGTGAGCGTCTTTTCCGGCGGTCATCTGACCCATGTCGACGCGTTCGCCGTTGGCGGCCATCATGTCACCATGGATGTCGCGCGCGGCCTCGGGATCACGCTCGCCGATGCCGAACGTCTGAAGACGCTTTATGGCGGCTGCCTCACTTCGGTTTCCGATGAAAGCGAGACGATCGCGGTGGTTCAGGCGGGCGGGGACGGCGAGCGTCCGGCGCATTTGCCGAAGGCGCAGCTCATCTCCATCATCAAGCCTCGGGTGGAGGAAATCCTCGAGCTCGTGCGCGATCGGCTCAAGAACGCGGGCCTTCCCGCGCATGCCGGGCGAAGACTCGTTCTCACGGGTGGTGCCTGCCAGCTCACCGGCATGCAGGCGGCGGCGAAGCGCATCGTCTCTGGGCAGGTGCGGATGGGCCGGCCGCTCGGCATAAAGGGGCTGCCCGAATCCGCGAAAAGCCCGGCTTTTGCCGCGGCGGCCGGGCTTTTGGTCTATCCGCAAGTGAGCGGCATCGAGCATTTCCGCCCGTCGCGGCGCGGCGCGGCTCCGGAGTCGCAAGCGAACGGATACATCGGGCGGGTCGGGCGATGGCTCAAGAATAGCTTTTAGCGGTGCGTGCGGTGAGAGTAAGCGCGGCGCTTCATTCGATTTGCCGCGAACAACGTGACTGAAAACCCGAGCGTCCTTGACCGGCGCTCCAACGTCGAGAGGCCAGACGATGACGATCAATCTTAAAGCTCCCGAGCTCCGGGAACTCAAACCACATATCATGGTCGCCGGCATCGGCGGCGCGGGCGGCAATGCCGTAAACAATATGATTGTCTCGGGCCTGATCGGGGT
>JBAUNU010000193.1:0-1754 GCA_049579405.1 Methylocella sp. | reverse complement strand
CCAAAAGATCGCCGTCGTGCCAGCCGGACGCGGCCGCCGCGCGCTGACCCGCTGGCGGCTCATCGAGAGCTTTGCTGGGGAAGCAAGCCTTATTTCATGCCGGCTGGAGACCGGGCGAACGCATCAGATCCGCGTCCACCTGGCGCATACCGGTCATCCGGTGCTGGGCGACCCCATCTATGCCACGGGTTTCAAGAGCAAAACGGCGCGGCTCCCTCCTGCCGCCCAGGTCTGCGTCGCATCTCTCTCCCGGCAGGCCTTGCACGCGGCGGTGCTCGGGTTCCCGCATCCGGTGACGGGCCTCCAGCTGCGCTTCGAAACCCCCCTCCCGCCAGACCTGCGACGGCTGCGCGACGCGCTCGCCGGAGAACAGATAGCGAGACCTGGGCAAGAGATTTAATCCCGCCCGGCGCCGCCAATCTGGCGCAAGGAAACCGCGCCAGGTTGCGTGTTTCGCGCAAGTTTTCACGCTTAATTTACCACGCCGTGTAACGGGCACCCGCGGCCAGCGAAAATTAAGGGTGGGATTAGAGGCGGTAAAATTCTTTTGTATCGTACAGCGCAAACCCTTTGCGTTGTGGAATATTGCCTATTTGTAATCCGAACCCCTGCCGAGCCCTCTTTCGGCCGAGGTCGCGGCGTTCTATATTGTCGAATCGCATGGCCGGCATAGGAAGCGGCCAAGGGGATCCGCTGACACAGGGGTCCCAAGGAGAAGGTGCAATGAGTGCTGCCCTGCCAATGATATCAGGGGAAAGCGGGCTTGCCCGTTATCTCCTGCAAATCCGGCGTTTTCCGATGTTGGAGCCGCAAGAGGAATACATGCTTGCCAAGCGCTGGCGCGAGCATGAGGACCCCGGCGCGGCGCATAAGCTAGTGACCTCGCATCTCAGGCTTGTCGCCAAGATCGCGATGGGCTACCGGGGCTATGGCTTGCCGATCAGCGAGGTTGTTTCGGAAGGCAACGTCGGCCTCATGCAGGCGGTCAAACGTTTCGAGCCAGACAAGGGATTTCGCTTGGCTACCTATGCCATGTGGTGGATCCGCGCCTCGATTCAAGAGTATATCCTGCGCTCCTGGTCGCTCGTGAAAATGGGAACGACAGCGAGCCAAAAGAAGCTTTTCTTCAATTTGCGGCGGGCGAAGAGCCAGATTTCGGCGCTCGACGACGGCGACATGCGTCCCGACCAAGTCAAGACAATCGCGCGAAGACTCGGCGTCAGCGAAAAGGACGTCATCGACATGAACCGGCGGATGTCGGGAGATGCCTCGCTGAATTCGCCCGTGCGCGAGGAAAGCGAGGGCGAATGGCAGGATTGGCTGGTCGATGACTCCGCCAGCCAGGAACACGCCCTAGCCGAACGCGAGGAAACCGGCAACCGCCTCGCTGCGCTCGGCAATGCGCTTGGCGTGCTAAACCCGCGCGAGCGGCGCATCTTCGAGGCGCGGCGGCTTGCCGACGAACCAATGACACTCGAGGCGCTGTCCGATGAATTCGACATTTCCCGGGAGCGGGTGCGCCAGATCGAGGTTCGTGCCTTCGAAAAAATTCAGTCCGCCGTGAAGGCCGGGGTCGCCAAGGCGGAAACCCTGCCGCCGCCGCGGATCGAGAACCACGCCGCGCCGCTGTAGGGCGGCCGGGGCGCATTCAATCAGCACCCGCCCCCCCGTGCGTGCCGAGGAGGCCGCGAAGCATGAGGAGGGAGACGGGATTTGCCGCGCGAGCGGCCGGCCGCGTGTTGCGCGAAAAATCA
>JBAUNU010000192.1:0-5492 GCA_049579405.1 Methylocella sp. | reverse complement strand
ACGCGAAGAGCGCGCGCAGACGGTCGAGCACCAGCCCTTCGATGTCGCCCGCCGGAATGCGCCGGCCTCTGGGATGCTCGGAGCGAGCGCGAGTGATAATCGCCGTCGAGACATAGTATCGATACCGCTTGCCCTTCTTGACGGCATGCGTGGGAGATAGGCGAGCGCGTCGCTATCGAAGATCAGGCCCGCCAACAGACTCGGCGCCTCGGCGCCAACGGCCATCGACCGCTCGCGCCGGCCGGCCGCGAGCCTGTCCTGAACAGCCTGCCAAAGTTCTGGCTCGATGATCGCCGCGTGCTGGCCGGGGTAGATTTTCTCGTTGACACGCTTCATGCCGGCGCTTCCGTTGGTCGGCGGTGGCGCAACCAAGCTTCAGCCGGTGTTCACCGGGGATATCGGGACGGTGATCGCCGTGGCCGTCGAGGGCGAGGCGAGGCGAGGCACAACCTGTGATGGGCGGTCCCGAAATCGCCACGCTCCGGCGAATCATCGAGTTCGTCCTGAAAGTCACCGAACGCAAGCGCATACTTGTTCCGGTCTCCTTCGAGCGCGCGAAAAGCCTCGCCTTCGTTATCGAAATTTCACGCAAATTGTCACTCGGTCTTTTTCCGGAAATTCTTGCGATAACATCGGACCAGGTGAAGCTCTTGCGAATTGATCTCGGCGACAAGTGTCCTTGAGCAAAGTTGCAGACTTTTTGGAATGGATAATGCGGCAAAACAAAGCTCGCGAGACATGAGCTATAGCCCGACTCATTGAAGAGCCGGGAGAGGCCTTCCAATCGTGGTCGATGGCGAGGTGATCGGTGCGATCGGTGCAAGCTTCGACACGCCCGAGCACGACGTGCAGATCGCGCAAGCTGGAGTTGCGGCGCTCACGCATTAGATCTAGTCCGCTCGCTCTTCACAGTCGTAAATGAGAGAAAACGAAATCCGGTGTAACGATCGGGTACAGCCGCCTATATCGCCAGCGTCGAACTTGCGCCGGGCAAAGCCAGGACAGCAGCGTTGTTCAAGAAGCCGAGTGAGGCGCTCCAAAGTTTTCGGCAGAAGACTTCGCCGCTTTCACAGATGCGCGCATCGCAGCGCTGAAAGCCGGCCTAAACTGACGCCGGCGCAGGAAAAGAATTGGCCTGCGCTCGAAACGGCGTTACGCGAACAGGCGAAAGCGCGCGCCGCGCGTATAGCGGAATGGCGTGAGAAGGCCAAGGAACCTCGCGAGCACCGCAGCGTGATCGAAGGCCTACAGCAAGGCGCCAAACGCCTTGCGGCCCGCTCTGCAGAGCTGGAAAAACTCGCCGACGCAGCAAAGCCTCTCTACGATAGTCTTGACGATTCGCAAAAGGGCCGCTTCCGGCCGCTTCTGCACATCGCCGGCGGAAAACATCGGCATCACGAACACGAAGGCTTTCGTCACAGCTAGGATTTCGATGGGCATTAGAGCATGTCCCGAAAAGTCGCTCGACTTTTTCGATTAGGACATGCTCCAAATCTTTGATTTTGAGCGGGTCCTTATCGATCAAGTGATTCCATTTGATAGGGACGCGCTTGCCTCATATGCGAACAAGCAGAGGAAAGAAACGATGATGTCCACTTCGTTGAGAACTCTTGCTATAGGTCGATCCTATTGGTAGTGAGCATGATGGGGTGCGTCGGCACAGCATCGGCTGCACCGGTTGTTGATCGACTTGCGATCAAGAACGCGTCCCCTAGCACGATCGAGTCCGTGCAATGGAGGGGCGGAGGTTGGGGATGGGGTGCTCCCCTGGCCGGAGGCTTTGTCGCCGGAGCGCTGCTCGGTAGCGCGTTGGCGGCACCTTGCTATTACGGTCCCGGGCCATATTATTATCCTTATTATTCGCGCCCCTATTATGCTCCTGCGCCGGCCGGCTATTACGCTCCGGGCTATGGCCCTCCGCCAGGTGGGGACGCAGTCGCCTACTGCATGCAACGCTTCAGGTCTTACAATCCGAGGAGCGGAACGTATCTTGGGACAGACGGCCGTCGCCATTCATGCCCTTGAGCGTGGCGTGCGGGCAATCAGCGAACGTATTCCGAGTGAATCGGAGATGACCCGAAGCGGTCCTTGTCACGTGAAAGCCGTCTCCTTGCGCGCCTCCGACGCGATGGCGATAAGCGAGGCACCGCCGAACACCATGTCGATCCCGACGAGCAGGCCGAGCGCCCAGACGAGCGTCCCTGGCAAGCCGGAGATGATGATACCCGCGAGGATCAAATCGATGACGCCGTTTACCAGAATCCACTCCCATTTGCCCGACAGCTCACGGCGATGGGCGATGGCGAGGATGATCATCAAAATACCGTCGACAATGAAATAAGCGATCAGCACATAGGTAAGGATGACCAGACCACTAGGTAGGGCGACCAGACTTTGAAGCGGGTTCCAAAGCAATACGGTGCCGGCCATCAAGGCCACCAGCGCCGAAAGCAGCGACCACCCAAATCCCGGAGCCTGCCGCCCTCTGAATGTGGAGACGAGGCCGACGATCCCCGCGATGAGGAACAGCCATCCCAGGAAGACAGTGGCGACGATGCCTGCAATGAACGGAAAGATGATCGCGGCAAGCCCGAGCAGGATTAAAACGATCCCCTCGCCCAGATATAGGCCCCAATGGTCATGCATCGATTTGGTCAGAGCGGCTGACGCGTTGGAATTGGCCGATGGCTGCGACGGTGACATGGCTCGCTCCTTTGTTCCTGACGTGATCCTAGTTCTACTGCGTCTTAAATGCAATCGAGTTGCATGTGGTCGGGGTGTCGGCTGACGAAGGAATTGGCGAGCGCGACGGTGAGGCGTCTTCCGATCGTCACCCGGCAAATGGGGCGGGGTGGATTGATAACCGGAGATAACCGCGGCATGGCTTGGGCACGCCTCAGGGGCGCCGCCAGGGTGATGAACCTCCGCCGCGCTTCTCCGGCGGAGTTGCTATCGGTGTCCCTACTTCCTTCTGAGATTGTTCGGAAAAAACCCGTGCAAGTTATAAAAATCGACTGGGTCGTCGTGGCACGCTGGATGCAGTCCATGCAGTTCGCTGCAAAGCGCGCCTCCTTGTCGGTGATAAGCTTGAAAGAGAAGCTCATCAAGATCGGCGCGAAGATCGTCACCACGATCGCTATGTCGCGTTCCAGATGGCGGAGGATCGCCATTCCAAGAACTTAGTTCGCCGACATTCTGCGGGCTTCGGCCGATCCGAAGGCCGTCCCGACCTGATGTCGCCCGAAGCGCTGGGAGAGTTCAGGGACCAGAGACACGGATCATGAAGGAATTCAGCGACGCCGACCGGCTCTACCTCGATGATCTTCAGATCGGGCAGCGCTTTACGAGCGGAACCCACGTCGTCGACGAGGAACGGATCAAAGCGTTTGCCCGTCAATTCGATCCTCAGCCCTTCCACCTTGATAACGAGGTGGCCAGGGGCACCCTATTTTCGGGCTTGGCGGCAAGCGGTTGGCGCTGCGATCACCAGCGCCGCCCATTGGCAAACTGGTCATGGACGAAGTCGAGGCTCCAGCGCTGGTTGGGCAGCGCCAGGGTGGGCGGCGGCGCACGCACGCCATCACCACAGCGGAAGCCACGACTTCCGGCGACCCGGTCCTCGTGCGTTCATTTGGAGCTCGAAGGTCGGATTCTCGAGGCCAATGACGCGTTTCTCCGGTGGGATACGACCGCGAGCATATCGCATCAGGTCGATTATGCTGGACGGAGCTGACGCCACCGGAATGGCTCGAGCGCGACCAACGATTCACGCCACAGTTCAAGGTGGGCGGCAGCTTGCAACCGTTTGAGAAGGAGTACATCCGCAAGAGATCGACGATCTCGTTGCCTTCCTCGCATCGCTGACCAGCGCGCAATATAGGGAATTGGGGGCCAAAGAGCTGGCGCGCCAGCATGAACTGTCGCTCACGAAGCGGCCGCAGCGCGACACGGCGCGGGCCTTCGGTCCGAAACCACCTCGGCGCGAGCCGCCCGGCCCTTGATGCCACCAGCCTCCTTCGCCTTTGCATGTTGGCAGGTCCGCGCAAGGAAGGCAGCAATGCGTGGTGGTGCGGTGGAAGCGGAATTATTGTTGTCCCGCCGTGGCTTCCATCCGCGACAGCGCATGCTCGAATAGCGCAGTCGAAACCCGGAAATCGCCGCGGAACGGGTTGCTGAGGGCGATAATCAGGATCAGCACCAGGGCGCCGGAGGCGGCCAGCACAGCCGACATCGCGAGCTGCATCCGCAGGCTCGGCGCACCAAGGAACGAACCGAAGGCGACCGTCAGAGCCCCGCCGACGATCAGCACGAACCACACGATGCCCGGAATGGTGGTCTGCGCAGCGAGCAGTCTTTCCTGTCTCGCGTCCCATAGCCGCTCAATCGCCTGAATCAGAAGCGAACGCAAGTCGCCATCAGCTTGGCCGGACGGATGAAGAGTGAGCGCAATCTTGTTCAATCTGTTGAGGTAGATCGAGTCCTGATCGACCATGCGTCCTTCCGCCTGTGCCGGCCATTCGACAGTCACAACGCCTCGCGCATACTCGAAGATCTCGTTTCGGATCGACGACTTTTCGGGATCCGCAAAACCGGCTGATAGATTGTAGACGTGCCCAATCAGTGTAGCCTCGGCATAGCTGGCCGCCTTGGCCCTATTGAAGCCTTGCCATGCAAGCATGGCGACAAACGCCAATAGAACGGCGTAGGTCACCCCGATGATAGAGAGGATCGCGGCTGCCACGTCGTTTTGCCGCTGTCGAAGCTCGATCGGCAGCAGTCGGCGCGCGCAGAGTTCAAGCAGCACAGCGCCGAACACAGCGGCGCCCACAAGCAGAAGACCGACAGCCCAGATCGGGTACTGGTAAATATCGGGGTTCATGAAGCGCATGACGTAGCCTATCTGTTCCGGCTCAGCCTTGCGCCAGGGCCAGCTCACCGCAAACATGGCGCGGGCACGCGTGTTGCAACGAATTGGAAACCTTGGGCTGGGCGCCGCGAGGCTTCGGTCATGTTTCAGGCCCAAGGCTGGGAGAGAACCTGCGGCACGTGATCGCCAGTGTCATTGTTGTAATCCTGCCGCGTGAGCGCAGAAAGCCCCGCACCATTGATGAGGATGTGCAGATAGCCGCTTTTGGCCAGGCCTTCGAAACCCCCGATCAAAACAGCGGCCGAGAAGCAAGAGATTCTCATCGCTTGTCGGAACCGGATCCTGCAGCGCTATCTTCAGTGCTGGCACTCCGCGGCAATTGTGGATTTTTAGCGCAGGACCGCCGGACTTCATATTCACGATATTCACGCCTTAGCGTGCGCCAATAGTAACGAAACGCTACAAAGAGACACAATCTGTTACCGTTGGTGGGTTGACGTTACAAGGCTGAACTCTAGTTAGGGCAGTCGCCCAATGGCTTGTTATGGACGGTTTGCCGGCGGGGCGGTTAACAGCTGGGGGAGGAATCAATGCAACAACGGAGACTAGTGAAGGTCCCGTCCAT
>JBAUNU010000191.1:0-1549 GCA_049579405.1 Methylocella sp. | reverse complement strand
CTCCTAAAATGGCTCGCGACCCGAGCGTTGCGTCGAATGTCGCCGCCGGCGATCACCGTGCCGGCGGCGGGCGAGTGGTCATTTTATACTCCGAACCGCTGAGGCTCCGAAAAAATCTGTTGCGGGGGTGGGATTTTTGGATTCGTGTTTGCAGCATGATTCGCTCTGTCTCTCTTTCGCCTCGGCAACGCGCCGAGCTGATCGGCCTAATGCGCGGCGGGTCCGTTGCCTATCGTGTTGCGCGACGGGCGAACGTCCTGCTGCTTCTGGATGATGGGTCGAGCTGCGAACAGGTCGCGCAAAGCCATCCCCAAGCGTAGGGGCTACAGTCGTTGAGCCCCACCGATTATGGCAAGCCGAGCGCGACGAAACGCACTTCTCCTTGACCGTTGGCGACAAGGAGTAGCGCCGATTTCTTGCCGCCGCTCTTTAGCGCGTGGATTTTCTTGGCGATGTCGGCTGGCTCTTTGACGGGTTCCTGGTTGATTTCCATGACCACGTCGCCGGCCTGGACATGTTTGTCCGCCGCGGCGGAGTCGGGATCGACGCCGGTTATCACGACGCCGGCGGCGACATTGTTCTTGATGGCGAATTTTTGCCGCAAATCGTCGGTGAGGCTCGAAAATTCCATTCCCAGCGCCTTTTCGACAGGGCCGGCGATCGCCTGCTTTCCCGCGTCGCCGTGCTTGGCCCCGAGGGACGTCAGCTTTTCATTGTCTTCCAAGCGGCCGAGTTTGATGGTCTTGGCGATCTGCTTGCCTTGGCGGATCACAACGATATCGACATCCTTGCCGACCGGCGCCGCGGCGACGATCTTGGGCAGGTCGCGCGACTCCTTGATCTCGATTCCATCGAATTTCACGATGACGTCCCCGGCCTTGAGACCCGCCGCCTTGGCCGGTCCCTTGTCGTCGGTTCCGGCGACGAGCGCGCCGCGCACCTGGCCGAGATTGAGAGTTTCGGCGATCGTATCGTCGACGTTTTGGATATGCACGCCAAGCCAGCCGCGCCGCGTCTCGCCGAATTTTTCCAATTGATCGATGACCGGAATAACCGTCGCGGCGGGGGTGGCGAAGCCGATCCCGATCGAGCCGCCGCTCGGCGAAAGGATCGCCGTATTGACCCCGATCACCTCGCCCGTCATGTTGAACAAGGGTCCACCCGAATTGCCTTTGTTGATCGCCGCGTCGGTCTGAAAATAATTATCGTAGGGACCCGACTCGATGTTGCGATGGCGGGCCGAGATGATGCCCGCGGTGACCGTGCCGCCAAGCCCAAAGGGGTTGCCGACGGCGACCACCCAATCGCCCACGCGCATCTTGTCGCTGTCGCCGAATTTCACCGCCTTGAGCGGCTTGTCCGGCTTCACCCGGAGCACCGCGACAACAGAACGTTCGCGGTCATGGTCTTGCCACTCCCGCTTCGGCCGGAGATGAGCATCGTGTGGTTTGGGTGAACCTCGTCGTAGAGGTTGAGCAGCTCGACCGTGCGGCCGGGGTCAGCGAACGCGAACGGAATCCCGGCCGGCGACCCGCACTTGGTCCCCACC
>JBAUNU010000190.1:0-2052 GCA_049579405.1 Methylocella sp. | reverse complement strand
CTAGTGTTGAGGTCGCGGCGCGTGAGCCCCAAACGTCGGGGTCTGGGACCGGAACAGCCACCGCCACCGCCCCCGCTCCCCCCGACCAATTGAAGAAAGAGGCGAAGAAGCCCGGTCTCGATGTTGCACAAGCCGATGCCGAGTACATAGGGGACAAGGTTGTCCTCCCGGGCAGCGCCGCCGCGACCGGGGAAGCCGGGAAGATCGCGCCGGCGAGTGGCAACACGGTGGGCGTTGCCGCGGCCCGAAACGATATCGCGGCCGCCGCCAAAGCGCCTGAAGCGAAGTTTTATACCCTCAAGCCCGGCGATACGCTGTGGAAGATCGCCGAAACCGAGTATGGCCACGGCCATGGCGGCAAATATCACCTGATCTTTGAAGCCAACAAGGCTTTGCTGTCCGATCCCGGCAAGCTCTCTCCCGGGCAAGTGCTGCGGATTCCGCCGCTTTCGGGCTGAGAGGCCGGCGTTTGCCAGGCGCTTCGAAGGATGGCGCCGAAGGCGCCTCTCAAGGGAGGGATGAATCTCCGCCAACGCGGCGCCGGAGCATGATCCGCGAACCTGCGCACCGGCCGCGCGAAAGAGACGGGGTGAAAACTAAGGTTCCAGGCTGTGGGAAAACGCGCGCGACTGGCGCCCCGATTACGTGCGCGTACCGGCGAGGATTTGAACGGCGCGGCGAAGGAGTTCCTCGAACAACTGAGTGAGAGCGGTATTCCGGTGGGAACCGCATGCGGTTTGCTTGCACGTGCATGGAGCATCGCTGCAAACAATGGAGTGAAGGGGACGACAGCGGGCCGCTATGGTTTGATAAATAGAGGAATCGCGGCGCTGGCTATTACGACAGGCGTGGATGATTTGCCAAAGTGCGGTATCCGATCGACGTGCCGATGGTTCGCGCGGCACCAACACAAGGCTTGCGCGGCTTGCCCAGAGATAATTCGTCAGCCGGCGGAGGGTTGACGGCAGGGCCGCTCACAGCCGCACTTAGTCTCCGCCAAATTCGGCCCAGCAATCCTGCGTCTCGAACACGACAACGCTCGCTAGTTGCGGCAGCGCGGCCTTTGTCCGCTCAAAAATCCAGACCGCGATATTTTCCGTCGTGGGGTTTTCGAGCCCCTCGATGTCGTTCAAATAACGATGATCGAGCCGTTCGAGCAAAGGTTTGAACGCGGCCTCGATCGCGAAGAAATCGGCAACAAAGCCGGTGGCGGGATCGACGGGGCCCTCAAGCCGCAATTCCACGCGAAAGGAATGCCCATGCAGCCGGCGGCACTGGTGCCCCTCGGCAATGTTCGGCAGTAGGCGCGCCGCCTCGAATCTGAACGCCTGCGAGACCTTCACACTTCTAACTTCATGGGATGCCTAAGAACTTATGAGTTTGCAGGCTCAGCCGCCAGCGCGGGTGATCGAGGCAATAGGCGATGGCTGCCGCTGTATTCGCGGCGCGTTCGTCGCCGTCCATCGGCTGCAACCAGAAATGCGAGAACGCGAGGCCGCACAATTCTTCTGGCCCGAGGCCTTGTTGCGGGAAAACGAGCTTCAGCTCGGACCCCGAGTTGGCAATGAGCGGCGCGCCTGCCTTCGGGCTGACGCAAAGCCAATCGAGACCGGGCGGCGGGGCGAGGGTGCCATTGGTTTCGACGGCGATTTCGAAGCCCCTGGCATGGACCGCGCCGATCAGCGCCGCATCGAGCTGCAACAAGGGCTCGCCGCCGGTGAAAACAACGAACCGGTCTTTCTTGCCGCCGATCCAAGCGCCCTCGATCGCCGTCGCGAGCGCTTCCGCGTCAGCAAAGCTGCCGCCGCCCATCCCATCCAGTCCCACGAAATCGGTGTCGCAAAAGCGGCAAACGGCGCCGGCGCGATCCTTCTCCTGGCCGGACCAGAGATTGCAGCCGGAAAAGCGGCAAAATACCGCGGCGCGCCCCGCGTTCGCGCCTTCGCCTTGCAAGGTGAGGAAGATTTCCTTCGCCGCATATTTGCTCATGCGCGTCCCAGCCCACGCAATATCGACAAGTTGAAGCGTATCGTCCCCGAAGGAGTTTAGGAC
>JBAUNU010000189.1:0-4301 GCA_049579405.1 Methylocella sp. | reverse complement strand
CTTTAAGCGCCATGGCCTGGCTTGGCGTTGCCGCGTTCATTGGTTTTAAGTGTCAGTAGCGCGCGACGTCCTCACCGGATGTCTTAATCGCGATTGCCTGCGTTACTCCCGCTTGGCACGCACGCCTTACCGGAATCTTTGTATCGATGTGGAGATCGAAAATATGGACGTCGTGCGCCTCCAGACCGTTTGATGGCAGTGCTACCGGTGATGCTGGCGCGCTAATTCCTGATGACGCAGGCTCGGCCCACGCGCGTAACTCGGCGATCTCGGCGGCCGAAAGGGCGCCCTGCTAAAGTGCACGCTTTGGTAACGCTGAACGCGTTGGGGCTAAAACCAGAGTTCTGAAATACACTATAGCGCCTATGACGCGGTCTGTCGCTGGCCCGACGACAGCGATACGAAACGCTACCCTGCGAACAACCAGTTCGGATCGAAATACCGATCGGCTTCGCCATCGTAGGGAAGGCGCGTCACGTCCCAATGGCGGATCAGATGCGCATAGGCCTTCCAAACTGGCGGGCCACCTCCGACATAGACAACGCGATCGCAATAGCTCTTGAGGATCGCATCCGGTTCGTCCGCGGAATGAATTTCTACCAGCGTCCTTTCAGAGCGAGCCCAATCTGGAAACGATGCGATCGTTCGCGATCCCGCAATCACGACATGACCTCGGGTCAAAGCGAAGAATCGTTGGACGTCGGCTTTGTATTCGGTTCCAGGATTGCCCTCCCAGGGAAGGCGCCCGTTCAGCCCGAGCTGTCCGTGTTTTCCTATGGCGCAAATGACGCGGACATCGACCATCAAAGTCTCCAAACATGCCCATCGCTCATAGGGAAGCGGGCGACAAGCTGTTCACCTGAAGCCGTGGTCGGCGGTGACGCCGACCAGCGCCGAAAGTTTCGTCAATGTCCAGCGAACAGCCTCAAACGTATGCCCTTCGGTTTTGCCGTCGTGGCCGATCGCATCGACGGTGTTGTGGTAGATAGACCACCCGCTTATCCTTGACGAACCCTCGGCCATCGTCCTTCTTCTTCTCCATCAACTCGTCGCACTTGCAGGTCAGCCCGCTCACGGCTTGCAGAATGCCGTCCCGTTCGCTGGCAATACGGACTTGCCGTGCAAAAGTACGTCGGGCCCCTTGTAGGCCAGAGTCTTGTGCGCGCCGCGGCCTTGTTCCGCTTCGCAGTGACGACCGTTTCCAAAACCTCGCCTTCATGGTCGACGGCGCGCCAGAGATAGCAGAGCTTGCCGTTGACCTTTACGAATGCCTCATCCAAATGCCAGCGCCACTGGGGATAGGCGCGCACCTCTTTCGGATCTCGGCGGCAAACATCGGCCCGAACCGGTTGCACCAAAAACCGAACGGTCTCATGGCTGATGTCCCCCGCGCTCGGCCAAAAGGTCCTCGACGTTGCGCAGTGACAGCGGGTATTTCATGTACATCATCACGACCAGACGGATCACTTCTGGCGAGCTGTTGAAATATCGGAACGGGTTTCTCATGGTCCGGAAGATACCACAGCCAAAGACGGCCCGGAAAATGCTCTGACAATGCCTTCCGGATAGTAGCAAACGCCGAGGCTTTGGTGGATCATATAGCGACCTGTCTCTTGAAAACCCCATTGTAAGCAACGACGTCTTTGCGAGAGAATCGTTTTACAGCGTCTTGATTACAACCAGTGCGTAGGTTCCTCATTGGAGCAACTTGGGAAAGGGATGACGATTGCTGCCGATCTCGTTGCGCAGTTCAAACGCCTCTTCGGCGCAGAACCGCGCCTCTTTCGGGCGCCGGGGCGCGTCAACCTGATCGGCGAACACACGGACTACAACGAGGGCTTCGTCATGCCAGCCGCCCTCAACCTTGCGACCTTTGTCGCTGCTGCGCCATGGCCCGATCGTCGACTACGCGTCCATTCTCTCGCGCTTGCCGCCTCAACCGAGTTCGATCTCGACGACCGATGGCCGGCGTCTCGTCGAGACTGGAGCGACTATGTCCGCGGCGTGGCGGTCATGCTGGAGCGGTCCGGACATCGGTTGTCGGGTGCCGATTTGATGATTGGTGGCGACTTGCCGATGGGGGCAGGGCTCTCCGCATCAGCGGCGCTGGAAGTTGCGGTCGGGTATGCTCTGCTGAACATATCGTGCATCAGCATCGACTTGAACCATTTAGCCATATGTTGCCAGCGGGCCGAGAATGAATTCGTTGGCATGCGCTGTGGGATCATGGATCAGTTCATCTCCTGTTTCGGGATCGCCGGCCATGCCCTGCTGCTCGATTGTCGCAGTATCGAGGCGCGGCCGGTAGGGATTGATCCGCGGGCCCGGCTGGTAATCTGCAACACCATGGTTCGCCGCGAATTGGCGAGCGGCGAATATAATCTTCGCCGGCAGGATTGTGAACGGGTGGTCGCTCTGTTATCGCGACCGCTCGGCGGCATCAAGGCGCTGCGCGATGTGACGGCTGCCCAACTGGCCCATTATGCCGCGCTGCTGCCAGAGGTCACTTTCCGCCGCTGTCGCCACGTCATCACCGAGAACATGCGGGTGCTCGGCGCAGCAGCGGCGCTGGAAGCGGGCAATTTCGTCGAATGCGGTCGGTTGATGAATGAGTCTCACGTGAGCATGCGCGATGATTACGAAATCAGCTGTCCCGAGCTCAACCTGATGGTTGAGCTGGCGCAAGGAATTGGAGACGTGTTCGGTTCACGCATGACCGGCGGCGGATTCGGCGGATGCACGGTGAGCCTTGTCGCAGCGGACGGGGTAGAACGTTTCATTTCCATTGTCGGCAATGCCTATCGTGACGCCACGGGATTGACGCCATCGATCTTCCCCTGCTCGGCCGCTCCCGGCGTGGGCCCCGTTGTCCCATGAGTGCTTCTCGCGTATTGGGCGCAGGTGCATCCTCGAGCATTCCGTACGAGAGCCGACCTTTGCTGGCTTTGCAGCATTTCTCCCACCGTCGCTACAACCCGCTGACCGGGGATTGGGTCTTGGTTTCGCCCCACCGGACCGATCGCCCCTGGCAGGGCGAGATGGAGAGACGAACCGAAGCCAGCGCCATGGCCTATGATCCGGATTGTTATTTGTGCCCCGGAAACCTGCGGGCCAACGGCGAACGCAATCCGCCGTATAAAGGCACTTTCGCCTTCAACAATGACTTTGCCGCATTGCAGCGGGATGCGCCGACCAGGGAAGTGAATGAAGGCTGGCTCCTGGTGGCGCGCGGAGAACCCGGCATCTGCCGGGTGCTCTGCTTCTCATCGCGCCATGACTTGACGCTGTCGCGTATGATGGTCTCGGAGATTGCAACTGTGATTGAGGCCTGGAGAGAAGAGTGGCGGCAGCTCGGCTCCCTCCCCTTCATCAACTCGGTGCAGATTTTCGAGAATCGAGGGGTGATGATGGGGGCGAGCAATCCTCATCCGCACTGTCAGATCTGGGCGAGCCATAGTCTGCCGAATGAACTCGCCAAGGAGGCGGCCGCCCAGAGCGACTATCTGGCGCTTCATCAATCCTGTCTGCTGTGCGACTACTTGGCGCTTGAGGAGAAGGCGGGCGAGCGCATCGTCTGCCAGAACGAACATTTCGTCGTGCTGGTCCCATTCTGGGCAATTTGGCCGTTTGAGACCATGCTTCTTCCGCGACGACACTATGGCGCGCTGGACGAGTTGAGCACTGACGAGGCCCCCGCGTTGGCGAATATTCTCAGCCGCCTCACCATCCATTACGACAATCTGTTCGAGGCGCCGTTTCCCTATTCTATGGGCTTTCACCAACGGCCGACCGACGGCTCTTCCTATTTGGATTGGCATTTCCACGGGCATTTCTACCCGCCGCTGCTGCGCTCGGCCACGGTGCGCAAATTCATGGTCGGATTCGAAATGCTAGGTTCGCCACAGCGCGACATCACGGCCGAAAACGCCGCTCAACGCCTGCGCAATCTGCCTGCGATCCACTATCTCGACCGCGGTGTTAGACAAAGTTAGGCCTAGTCACGACTCCCAATCTGCTCTGCGATCGTGATCGCCAGTGCGATTGAGCGCGTTTGCCTGTTTGCAGCCAATTTTTCGATTCACGACGCGTTTGCGTACACGCCTTGCGGCGGTTCGCCTCCCAGGCGTTGTCCCGGAGGGGTGGCATGCCTAGCGACGAGCTAAGGCCGAAAGTTGGTGACGGCATGAAGGGGTAGGGCGGCGTATCGTGGGGGTGTTCAACGCCTCCACTTCTCCACCGAAGGAGTGATACGCCGTGACCGAGACTAACGTTTTCGAACTAACCCAGCCAGGAACATTTTC
>JBAUNU010000188.1:0-2074 GCA_049579405.1 Methylocella sp. | reverse complement strand
TCGTCGAGGGAAGGCGAGAGCCGCCCGCCGACGAGGGCGCGGGCGCGGGTTGCGAGCATCAAGGCTTGCGCCGCGCGGGGCCCGGGACCCCAGGCGATATGCTGGGTGACCGCCGGATCGCCCTCGTCAGGGCGCGCCAGACGAACGACATCGAGAATGGCTTCAATCACGCTTTCCCCGACCGGAAGCCGGCGGACCAGCCGCTGCGTCGCAATGAGATCCTCGGCGCTCATCGCGGATTTTGGCGCCGCGCTGGCGTCGCCGGTCGTCTCGATGAGGATCTTCTTTTCGGCCGCGCGATCGGGGTAAACCACGTCAATTTGCATGAGAAAGCGATCGAGCTGGGCCTCGGGCAGGGGGTATGTGCCCTCTTGCTCCAGCGGATTTTGCGTCGCGAGCACGTGAAACGGGCGCGGCAGATCGTGCCGTTCGCCGGCAACCGAGACATGATATTCCTGCATCGCCTGAAGCAGCGCCGACTGGGTTCTGGGACTTGCCCGGTTGATTTCGTCGGCCATCAGCAATTGGGCAAATATGGGTCCCCTCACGAAACGAAAGCCGCGCTGGCGGCCAGCCGTCTCTTCCAGGACTTCGGAGCCGAGAATATCGGCGGGCATCAAATCGGGCGTGAACTGGACGCGGCGCATTTGCAAGCCGAGAACGACGCCAAGGGTTTCGACGAGCTTGGTTTTGGCCAATCCCGGCACGCCGACGAGCAAGCCGTGCCCGCCCGAGAGAAGCGTGATCAAGGCCTGCTCGACAACTTGCCCCTGACCGAAGATGATCGCCTCGACGGAACTCCGCGCCGCGGTGATCCGGTCCAGCGCGGCCTCGGCGGTACGCGCCACGGCGGCTTCGAGCGAGGCCGTAATTACTTCCGGCATGGATGGTTTGGCCCTTGGCTTGTTGGATGAACGAACTGCCGCGTCTTGCCCGCGCCATTCTCGCGGTAATATCACGCCTTTACAATCACAACTGTATAACCGGCGAGGCGAACGATCAAAACTTTTCGATGTTGGCATGGCAATGGGGCAAAGATTATGACCGGAGGGTTTATTGCAAGGCGCGGAAAGCGGGCCGTGTCCGGCGCCGGCGGCGCGGCGTTGAATATCGAAACCTTGGCTACGGCTGAGGGCGGACCGGCGCAAAGGGCGCTCCTCCGAGGAGCAATGGAATCCGCCGTTTTGCGGCGCTATCGACATGCGGATCGCCCGCGACGGGACTTGGTTTAATTGCGGCACGCCGATCGACCGCCCCGCACTCGTGCGGCTTTTCTCGACGATTTTGCTCAAGGACCGGGACGGCTATGTTCTTGTCATGCCCGTCGGAAAGGTCGGCATAAAAGTCGAGGACGCGCCATTCCTTGCGGTGGAAATGACGGTTGCGCATCAAGGAGCGGACCAGGTGTTGCGGTTTTTGACCAATGTGGAGGATTGGGTCGAGGCGGGCGCCGGCCATCCGATTCGTTTCGAAAAAGACCCCCGCCGGCGGCGTGGCCAAGGCGGTCGATCAAGAAAAACTTTCCGCACAGCCGGCTTAGGCAAAAAATCAGGGAGAGTCTCGATGACGCATCATAAGCTTTCGCACGGCGCCTGGGTTTTCGTGGGCGACGGCCAAAAGGCCCTGTTTCTGATCAACGAGGGGGACGAGAAATTTCCCAATCTGCGCCGCCTCGCAGTCTGGGAACAACCAGACCCGCCGTCACGTGAACAGGGAAGCGACGCGCCAGGGCGCGCCTATTCCAGCGTTGGTGGGATTCACAGCGCGGTCGAGGAGACGGACTGGCACGAACTCGAAAAGGAACGTTTCGCTATGTCGATCGCCGATCGCATCAATAAGGCTGCCCAGTCCAATACGTTCGACCAAATCCTCATCGTGGCCCCGCCGAAGATTCTCGGCGATCTGCGGCGCGAGTTTGCCAAGGCGACCGAAGCTAAGATCA
Source organism: Methylocella sp. (assembly GCA_049579405.1). Taxonomy (GTDB): domain Bacteria; phylum Pseudomonadota; class Alphaproteobacteria; order Rhizobiales; family Beijerinckiaceae; genus Methylocapsa. The sequence continues at coordinate 132 of JBAUNU010000188.1, read as the reverse complement.
TCGCCGAGATCGCCAAGGATCTCACCAATCATACGATCGCGGAGATCGAACGTTTGTTGACGGCGGAGCGATAGCAGCGGTAATGGGGAAGGTGCGTTGGGTCCGCGCTTGTATTTTCGCTCTTCGCTGAGG
>JBAUNU010000187.1:0-2621 GCA_049579405.1 Methylocella sp. | reverse complement strand
TGTCAAGCCCGGAGACATCGGTAACAGAACGTACCTAAGACATGGGTGACAACCTTGGGCCGAAAGGGTTGTCGATTGGTTGCAAGGTTTTCTGCTGCAGGTCGATAAAGCCGAGATCGTAGCGTATGAAGCTGACGATCCAAATCCCCTCATCGACTTCTTTGATTCCGAGCCGTTGGCCTGCGAGGACAGTTGAGACGTTGATCCGCTTGCGATGCATGCAGATCCGGCCGCAGGCGGTGACGAGGACGTCGCGGTCGTGCATCGGATAGGTGAGTTCGGGCAGGCCGTTGGAGGGCCGGGACGAGGGCGCGTAGACCTCGGCGGGAGGCTTCATGGCGAGGGCCTCGTGCGGTCTTTCGCCGTTGAACTCGTGCACGAAGTCGTCGAAGCGGGCTTGTTGCTGAAGGCGGTTAGAGCCTGGGGGGCGGGTCGCCTCTTTCTTTAGGGTCAGATGCATGCGCTCATGGCGGCCGTTTTGCTGGGGATGGCCGGGCTTGATCCGCGCGATTCCGATGCCGAGCCGGAGCCACCAGACGGAGAGCTTCGATAGGTTGAACAGGGCATTGGGGCTGGCGAAGGGGACGCCGTTGTCGGAGCGGATGGCGTGCGGCAGGCCGCGTTCGCGAAAGAGCCGCTCGAAAGCCGTGATGGCGAGGTCCTCCCGGGTCGACTCCAGGGCCTCGCACAGGAGCAGGAATCGCGAGGCATGGTCGGTGACGGTCAGCGGATAGCAGTATCGCCCATTGCCGAGCTTGAACTCGCCTTTGAAGTCGGCGCACCAAAGCTCGTTTGGCGCGCTGCCCGGTGACAACGGCGTGCCGGCGGCGCGGTTGCGGGTCCGGCCGAACGTCTTGACCAGGCCGTGCCGGTGCAAAACGGCGTGGACCGTGCTCTTGGCGGGAACGCGGAGGTCGCCGTCCAGTCGCCGGACCAGGAGTTCGCGGATTTTACGCGCGCCCCAATGCGGTTTGTCGCGCTTGAGGCTGACGATCAGGCCTCGATCTGGGGAGGCAGTTGGTTGGCGTAGCGTACGGGCCGCCGCGAACGGTCGGTGAGGGCCTCGAGCCCGTGCTCCTTGGAGCGATCGAAAATCTTATAGCCGGTCTTGCGGGAGATGCCGAACTCGCGGCAGAGATCCGTCATCGGCTCTCCCTCCAGCAGACTGGCGACAAAGCGCAGGCGTTCGTCCATGACCGAAGTCTCCTTCCACGGCATCGACACCTCCTGCTTGCCAGAGCAAACAAAAAGTGTAACCCATGTGTCCGGTACGAAACGTCACCTATGTCTCAGGCCGCACACCAATGACTTATAGATGAAAAGCCGTATCGCAAAATGCGATTGTGAAATCTCAGCGTATCTTGGCGGGTGACAACTTTACCGTCCCTCGGCCGCGACCCCAATCACCCCATCCGCTTCGAGAGCCTCGCCCCTGAACTTGAGCGGAAGAGAGAGTTTGCGAAGCGGGTGTCTCGACGGGTGTGCTGCGCGGAAAGGCGAGCTATCGGCGACAACCATAGGGCGTCAAGATCCTCCATGATTTCGCGCGGAGCGCGCGGGTCGAAGATCGGCGCGGCCACGATTTCCGAGACGATCCGATTTGTGCTCGCCTGTCGTTTGGCGGGGGCATCCGCGGCGGCCATGGCCGTCAAGCCATATTTAAGCCTGCATCGTCTTGCCACGTTTCGTTTCATCGCCGCAACGCGGCGACATGGCCGGCGAGTTCTTGCCATGGGAACGCGTTCAAATCACAAGGTGGCGATGCTACGATTCCCAAGACCGGCTCGACAGGTGCGCGAAATCCGAGGTTCCGAAGGAAAATATTCCAGTAGCCCGACGGCCGCGTCAGCCAGACGGGTTGGTCCTGGTACTTGTGGCCCCGGAAAAAGAAAAAGACGTGGTCTCCGTCCGAGGCGATGCGGCGGGGGATATGCCGTTGCCAGCCCTGGGGCGCCACTTCGGCGATAAATAATTGACAGCCGCCCGAATGGCCTGAGACTCCGATCGGGTGTTGTATCGCGATGGCGGGATCCGGTTCGAATCCCTGCCGCGCAAGAAACGTGGCTATGCCCGCTCTCACCATTTCCTCTTGGCCGGAGACGAACTGGCGCATGCCAACCGCGACCTTGAACGACAGGGTCAGGACGAGCAGGCCGCAGAGAACGAGCTTAGGAACGAGCGAAGAGATCACCGCGAACCCTGATCAAGTTGATCCCGACGATCGCCACGAGGGCGAGAAAGCTCGCCACACTTGCCCCGGCCGCGCCGTGAATGAGCTCGAAGTGGCCGGGGTGAAGGCCGATAAGCGAAATGCGGGTGACGTTGATCACGATCACGGCGGAGCATGCCGCAAGACACCACCAGACATCCTTCAGGGACGGCCTGCGCGGGAGGGCTTGGGTAAAAAGGGCCCAGCCCAACACCGCGAGAGAGACATCGGCCAGCGACGAACAGGCCGGTAGGATAAAGAGATAGCCTGAGTTATCGGCGAACCCAACCGTGTTTCCTATGCGCTCCGTTCCGACGATTAGACTGACCAAAATCGCATCGGCCTGCAAAATGTAATCGCTCAGCATCGCAAACACCAATCGGCTCCAAAACATTGTAACCGTGACGGCGAG
>JBAUNU010000186.1:0-6075 GCA_049579405.1 Methylocella sp. | reverse complement strand
TCGTCATCCCAGAAAGGAGCCTCTAGCCATAGAAATGTCAGGGCTTGTCATTCATCAAAAAAATATGTATCTGAAGGCTCTCGTCTCGCCTCGCCCCGGTTGTCGGTTTATGCGCGGTTACAATGGGAGCCCTCGATCCCAGTCCCACATTGGTCATTGAAGTTTTTTTTAAGGTGTTAAAATGAACTTTTTGGACATGAATTCGGAGGTCTGGAATCTGCGCGCCGAGGAGGAGCGTATTCTTGCTTCCTTCACCCGGCGGCTCATCGAGATCGCCGCCGTCGCGGGAGCACATGGATCGGTTCCTTCTCCAACCGCGGCGCTCAATGCGATGCGCCTGCCTGCGGTCGCCCTCGACCAGCACGGTTTCGTCACCGACGTGAACGCCGCCGCCGAAACCATTTTCGACAACGACATCAAGGTCAAGGACCGGCGCCTTTTCGTTCGCGACCCCGCGGCCCGAGCCCTCATGAAAGGGGTCGTCGATCAACTGAGAACCTCGCCCAGTCTCAACCCGTTGGCTACTGACCCGATCATCGTTCCGCGCCGGGACAAACTGCCGGTCATCGTGCGAACTTGGCGTTTCGACGGCGCGGCGCACGGGTCCGCGCAGGACATGTGCGCGCATTTGACGTTAAATGCCTTGGGGCCGAAACCAGGACCGCCCGCGGCGATTCTCGCCAGGACATTCCGCCTTACGCCTTCGGAGGCGAAGCTCGCCAGCGTCATCGCACGCGGCGCCTCTCCCGAAATCGCGGCCCGAGAATTGAAGATTTCACGGGAGACGGCGCGCAATCAGTTGAAATCGGTCTTTGCCAAGACCGACACCCATCGCCAAAGCGAACTCGTCGCGCTGCTTTTGCAGGTCGAATGACGGACGGGGACGAGAGCGGGCGTGCGGGTGCAGGCGCCCCGCGTGGACCCCGAGCGTGCCGACCGCGGCGCTCAAAACAGGATGCATCGATCGTCCCCGGCCTCCGGCGCCCTTGCGCCGGAGCGTTGTTCCGCGGGCTTCGCGGCGTGGGCAAGATTATACGCGGAGTTGATCAAGGCAATATGCGAAAAGGCCTGCGGAAAATTGCCGGCAAGACGTTTCGCCATTGGATCATACTCCTCGGATAACAAGCCAAGATCGTTGCGCAGCGCGAGCAAGCGCTCGAACACGCCGCGCGCCTCATCGAGCCTTCCCAAAAGCACGAGATTATCGACGAGCCAGAAGCTGCAGGCGATAAATACGCCCTCGCGACCCGCCAAGCCGTCCGCGGCCGTTTGCGTATCGTAGCGGCGCACGAACCCGTCCACCATCAAGCGGCGCTCGATCGCCTCGACCGTGCCGCGCACGCGATTGTCGTCGGGGGGCAAGAAACCGGCGAGGGCGATCATGAGAAGGCTCGCGTCGAGTTCTTTTCCGCCATAGCTCTGTGTGAAAGCGCCGAGCTCCGGATCGAATCCCCTCGCGCAAACATCCTCGTGAATGCGCTGGCGCTGGCGCCGCCAATGATCGAGCGGCCCGACGAAGCCGAATTCCTCGATGCTCTTGACAGCGCGATCGAACGCGACCCAGGCCATGATTTTTGAATGGGTGAAATGCCGCCGGGGCCCGCGCACCTCCCAGATGCCTTCGTCGGGCAATTCCCAGATCGTTTCGAGATGCTTCAAGAGCTCGATTTGAAGCTTCCAATCGGCGGCATCGGTCACAAGCCGCAGCTTGCGGCTATGATACAACGCATCGAGAACCTCGCCATAAATATCGAGCTGCAACTGACCGGCTGCCGCATTGCCGACGCGCACCGGTTTCGAGTCGGCATAGCCGGAAAGCCAGGGAAGGGTGCGCTCCGGAATATAGCGCTCGCCGCCTAGTCCATAGAGAATCTGCACCCCCGCGGGCTCGCCGCCGAGAGCCCGGATCAGCCACGCGCGCCATCGCATCGCCTCATGCGCATAGCCGGCGTTCATCAGCGCGAGCAAAGTGAAGGTCGCGTCGCGCAGCCAGCAGAAACGGTAGTCCCAATTGCGGGAGCCGCCCAATTGCTCCGGCAGCGAGGTGGTCGGCGCCGCGACAATGCCGCCGCTTGGCTGAAAAATGAGAGCGCGCAGCGTAAGCAAGGAACGGATCACAGCCTCCGACCATTGCCCCGCGCCTTCGAATGGCTGCGACCAGGCGGTCCAGTTCCGTTCGGTTCGTTCGAGCGCTTGATAAGGATCGATGGCGCTGGGCACACCCTCGTAGGAAACGCCATGGCTCAGCGTAAAATCGACCGTTTCCCCGGCGGCAACGGTGAACTCGGCGACGTGAGTCCGGCCTCTCGGGCGAAGTCCTATCGGCGTGCGCAAGACCAAGCGGTCGGGTCCAGCAACTGCCCGCAGACTTCCGTCGTCGTACCGGCGCACCCATGGCACGACCGCGCCATAACCGAAACGGATAATGAGCTCGGTGCGCAGTTTGACGCTGCCGCTTATTCCCCGTATCAGGCGGACAAGATGCGAGCCTTGGGCTTTCGCCGGCATGAAATCGGTGACGATGGCGGCGCCGCCAGCCGTCTCGATCGTGGTGTCGAGAATCAATGTATGGCCGCGATACGCGCGGGTGATCGTGGCGCCTGGATCGGCGGGCGCGATCGACCATCGGCCGTTGTCTTTGATGCCGACGAGATTGGCGAAACAGGCGGGAGAATCGAAGCGCGGCAAGCAAAGCCAATCGACGGAAAGGTCGCGCCCGACGAGGGCGGCCGTGTGGCAATCCCCGATGATCGCGTAGTCTTCGATGTTCTGAGTCATGCGGCAGCCTCGGGAGTCAAGATCCGAGCCAAGACCTATGTTATATATATTGCACCAGTGTTATATATATTGCACCAGGAAGTGTTGCTGCCGGCCGCGGAAATAGACGATAATTCCGCAGGAGAGCCGTGGCGGCAGCAGTTCGCTCAGTGCCCCTTGCCCTTAAAAGCCCGCGTCCCGCCCTTGCCCGCTCTGCTGCGTGGCTTGGCCTCGCCGCCCCCGAAATTATGCGGTCCCATCTCGGCATCGGTCGGCTTGTGCGGCCGGCTCATTGGTACATTGGCGGCGCGTCCATACTTGCGTTCGCCTAGAAAAGCCCCCGCTTCCGCCTCGACATCGCGCTGGCTCGCCAGCGGATCGCCGGCGATTGCGAGTTCGACCGCTTGGAGGCGTTTCAATTCGTCGCGATAGCGGGCGGCTTCCTCGAAGTCGAGATCGGCGGCGGCGGCGCGCATGTGCTTTTCGAGATCGGCGACCGTCGCCTTGAAATTATGCCCGGCGAGAATTTCCGGCGCGGCAAGTCCGGCATCGGCGGTGACATGGTCCTGCTCATAGACCGAGCCCAAAATGTCCGCGATCCCGCGTTTGATGGAGGCCGGCGTAATCCCGTGGGCGACATTATAGGCCTGTTGCTTTTCCCGCCTGCGGCTTGTCTCGGCCATGGCCCGCGCGATCGAGCCGGTCTCGTGATCGGCGTAGAGGATCACCTTGCCATCAATATTCCGGGCCGCGCGGCCAATCGTCTGAACAAGCGACGTTTCGCTGCGCAAAAATCCTTCCTTGTCGGCATCGAGGATGGCAACCAAGCCGCATTCGGGAATATCGAGCCCCTCGCGCAACAGATTGATCCCGACGAGCACGTCGAACGCGCCGAGCCGCAAGTCGCGGATGATCTCGATGCGCTCGATCGTATCGATATCGGAGTGCATGTAGCGCACCCGCACGGCGTGTTCATGCAAGTACTCCGTGAGATCCTCCGCCATGCGCTTGGTGAGCACGGTGACAAGAGCGCGATAGCCTTGTGCCGCCACCTCGCGCACCTCGCCAAGAAGGTCGTCCACCTGCGCGCGGGCGGGCCGAACCTCCACGGGCGGGTCGATGAGCCCCGTCGGGCGGATGACCTGTTCGATGAAAACGCCGCCCGTGCGCTCCATTTCCCAGGGGCCTGGCGTCGCCGAGACATGGATCGACTGCGGCCGCATCGCGTCCCATTCCTCGAAACGCAAAGGCCTGTTGTCGAGGCAGGATGGCAGCCGGAAACCGTATTCGGCGAGCGTCGCCTTGCGCCGGAAGTCGCCGCGATACATGCCGCCGAGCTGCGGGATCGTGACATGCGATTCGTCGGTGAAGACAAGCGCATTGTCGGATAGATATTCGAAGAGGGTCGGCGGCGGCTCGCCGGGAAGCCGGCCGGTCAAATAGCGCGAATAATTCTCGATGCCGGCGCAGGAGCCGGTCGCCTCCAGCATTTCAAGGTCGAACATCGTGCGCTGTTCGAGCCTCTGCGCTTCGAGCAGGCGGCCAGCGGCATTGAGCTCCGCGAGGCGCTGCTTCAGTTCCACCTTGATGCCCTTGATCGATTGCAGAAGGGTCGGCCGCGGCGTGACATAATGCGAATTGGCATAGACTTTTACGAATTCGAGGTCTTGCGTCTTCTTGCCGGTCAGGGGATCGAATTCGGCGATCGTTTCGATCGAATCGCCAAAGAAGCCAATGCGCCAGGCGCGGTCCTCGTAGTGGGCCGGAAAAAGCTCGATCGTATCGCCGCGCACCCGAAAGGTGCCGCGCGAGAAATCGCCGCCCGAGCGCTTGTATTGCAGCGCGACCATATCGGCGATGAGCTGGCGCTGGTCGAGTTTTTCGCCGAGTTTCACGGTAAAAGTCATCGCCGTATAGGTCTCGACCGAGCCTATGCCATAGATGCAGGAAACGGACGCGACAATGATCACGTCGTCGCGTTCGAGCAGCGCGCGCGTGGCCGCATGACGCATGCGATCGATCTGCTCGTTGATCGAGCTTTCCTTCTCGATATAGGTGTCGGTGCGCGGCACATAGGCTTCGGGCTGGTAATAATCATAGTACGAAACAAAATATTCGACCGCGTTGTCCGGAAAGAAGCTTTTGAACTCGCCGTAAAGCTGCGCCGCCAGGGTTTTGTTGGGCGCCAAAATGAGCGCCGGGCGGTTGGTCCGCGCGATCACTTGCGCCATGGTGAAGGTTTTGCCCGACCCGGTGACGCCGAGGAGCACCTGGTCACGCTCCTGCGCTACGATCCCCTTGACAAGTTCGTCAATGGCGCCGGGCTGGTCGCCCTCGGGCTCGAATTCGGAGACAACGCGAAATTTTTGGCCGCCTTCAGACTTGTCCGGACGCGGCGGTCTATGCGGCGTCCAGGGCTTTTTTTCCCGGATGTTGGGATCGCCGCGCTCCAGCAGATCTTTGAGGGATTCGACGGTGGCAACGACGCCGCTCATCCCCGGAGGGTGGTGCAGCGGCCTGGAGAGCGCCACGTCATATCCCGCTTGCGCCGCCTCGGAAACGCCAGGCTGGCGCACGTTCAACGCCGGATTGAGCAGCGCGGCGAGATGTTTTCCAAGCGGCGTGACCTCGGGCCGCGCGGCCTTAGAGCGGGGGGTTCTGTTTCCGCCGGTGGTTTTCGGAGTTTTTGCCATGCCGCCAATATGGGCCGAATCAGGCGTGGATCAAAGCTGTCCCCGTGCAAAAACGCCGGTGGATTCATCGCGGCGACTTGACACCGCGCCCGGTGTCCGCGCACATAGAAATGTCCTTCGGCTTCCAAAAAGCATTTTTTGCTGAATGGAGGCCTATGTGATCGATCCGGGAACGCTCGCGGGGATCGCTGCGATTATTGCCGCGCTTAGGGGCTTACTGGCCGAGCTACGCAAGTGGCGGCGCTAGATTTGGAGCGCTGCGCGGGCGGCCTTCCCTTATCCTCGAACCCAAGGGACTCCCGACTGGCGGCGAACCGGGCGCGGATCAAAGGCAGTCTTCACGCCTCGGATAAACGTCTTTGACCACACTGCACCACCACCACGGCAAGGTCAGCCGCGGCATTCGAATTAGCTGCCCTGCGCATTGACAGGCGGGGCGCGCTCCGACACGGTGCTCCGCCCTGCTCGAAGAAGGAGCTTCCCGTGGCAGCAGAGAGCCTCTTCCACACCCGCGACGACGCCGACCCGGCCGCGCTTGATGGGGCGACGGTGGCGGTCCTCGGGTACGGGAACCTCGGGCGCTCGATGGCCCTCAACCTGCGCGACAGCGGGCTCGCGGTAGTGG
>JBAUNU010000185.1:0-1777 GCA_049579405.1 Methylocella sp. | reverse complement strand
GAAAGACCCCACGGCGGTGCGCGCCGCGCTCACGATAACAATTTCACTTGGCATTGGGGGTGCCCCTGGACATTGACCGCGGCATGCGCGCCACGAGCGTTTCTGCTATTCTAGCACTTGCCATGGCCGCGAGCGAGCCAGGGTTCCGACGGCGTTAACATACTGGGTGCAATTTTTCGCGAGCCGAATTGTGACGGTTTTTGGCTGCGGCGTTATGCTTATATCCATATACTGAGGCGAGCGGCCGCGCGGGCCCGCAAGGGCCAAACGAGGTTTGTCCCCGCCGAAATCCTTGGCGCGATCATGGCAAACCTGCTTAGGTTCTACAATGACTTCCATGCAGCGGGGATCGGTCATGGCCAAGGAAAATAAACCCATCACGATCAAAAAATACGCGAACCGGCGGCTCTACAATACCGGCACGAGCGCCTATATCACGCTCGAGGACCTCGCCGCCATGGTCAAGAAAGGCGATGATTTTGTGGTCTTCGACGCCAAGAGCGGGGAGGACATTACGCGTCCGGTGCTGACCCAAATCATTTTCGAACAGGAGGGAAAGGACGGGCAGAGCCTTATGCCGATCAACTTCCTGCGCCAGCTCATCCGCTTTTATGGCGACAGCATGCAAATGCTGGTGCCGAGCTATCTCGAATTCACCATCGGCAAGTTGACCAGCGAGCAAGCGAAGTTCCGCGATAAGGTCGCCAAGAATTTTGGGGGCCCCTTGACCGCGCCGATTTTCGAATCGATCGAGGAGCAGACCCGTAAGAACATGGCCCTATTCGAGCAGGCCCTCGCGATGTTCAACCCGTTTGGAAATCCACTCCAGACGTCGTCCGGAAAGCCCGCCGGTAACCCCACGAACGAGCCTTCGGAAGAGCTCGGCGCGCAAACTTCCAACAGCGATATCGAGGAAATGAAGCGCCAGCTCGATCAGCTGAAAAAGCGGATCGAAACGCTTGCATCCAAGGAGTGAAGCCAAGGCTCGCTCTGCGTGGGTCTTGCTTATTTCCCGCCCGGGCGCTCCTCGCATGGCGCCCAGCGCGGCGGCGCGAGTTCGAAGCCTGAGAATTCGAAGCCCGGCGCGACGCCGCAGCCAACGAGCGTCCACGCTCCCAGGCTCATCGCCTTCTGCCAGCAATGCGCCGGAACGGCGAACTGCGGGCGCTCCCCCGCGAAGAGATCAGGGCCGAGACGATGCACGCTTGTCTCGCTGCCGTTTTGCGAAATGCTTATTTCCAAGGGCGCCCCGGCGTAAAAATGCCAGACCTCGGTGGCATCGACCTTGTGCCATCGCGAAACCTGGCCGGCGCCGAGAAGAAAATAAATCAACGTCGAGACGGCCCGGCCCCGCGCATCCCGCGCCGGATCGCGAAAGGTCTCACGGAAAAAGCCGCCCTCTGGATGCGGATGCAGATCGAGCAGGCGGACGATTTCGGCGGCGCTTCGGGCGGAGACGGGGTCAAAGGTCATTTCGTTCCGACCTCGCGGCTTCTCCAAACTCGAACGGCGCGATCACATGTTGTTCTTGCGTTCGCGCAATTCGGCGAACACCGCGACGGGATCGGCGCCAGCCATGCCGAGCCCGGCCTGGATCTCGGGTTCGCCGGCGCGAAGAAACGGATTCGTCGCAAGCTCGATTGTGATCGTGGTTGGAAGGGTGAATTCGCCGGCCTCGCGCTGACGGGCGGCCGCCCCGGCGCGCTCCTTCAAGATCGCGTTCGAGGGATCGACGGTCAGCGCAAAACGGGCATTCGCCAAGGTATATTCGTGGCCG
>JBAUNU010000184.1:0-2191 GCA_049579405.1 Methylocella sp. | reverse complement strand
AGCATGGATAACTCTTGCCGGGAAATTGCGATCGGAAACCCCAAGGCGCTGATCCGTTTATGGAACGGGAACAATGTCGTTCAGCCCGAAAGGCTTGTGACCGAGCGAAAAATCGTACAAAATCACGGACGGCGGTTGCGCCGGAGCGGAGATTTTGCTAGTCATTCCGGGCGAGCTATTCGTCGGCCTGCAGGAACCGCGAAGGGCCCATGGAAAACCTCATGCCGGTGCGAACGGGAATAGCAAGGCGAGGCTTGGCCACGCCCCACGGCTGGCTCCGCATCGCCGCGATCGTTGGCTGTGGGATCTCCTGCACCGCTGCCTCGGCCCATTGCGCGATAGTGGGGCTCGGCGGCGCGATATCGCTGATGACCTGTTCGGGCGGCACCACCGGCAACGGCACCGGAATGACGTTCGACCTAGGGAACGGGCTCACGTCCTATCGCTTGTCCAACGGCGTTTCGGGGATGCTGTATCTGGTGACGTCATCGACGAGCGCCAACGCCATTCCCTCTGCCACGTCCGCGCAGTCGAGCGGCCCCAGCGTCCCGGCGCCCGCCGGGTCGACGGCGTCCTCAAACGGAACAGCGTCCCCTGTCTTGACGGCGCCTTCTAGCGGGACGATATTCTATCTTGTGAACGGGTCAATCAAATCCGCGCCGGCCACGGCGTCCGGCTCTCACGAACTGACACCCATTAATATCCCCATCAATACGCCGCTAACGCCACCGATGACGAACGTCGCGGCTTCCGGGATTGCGGTGCCGACGCCGGGGCCGGGGAAGGCGACGGGTGCTGCCGCGAACGCTACCGGACCCGCGCTCGGCGACGCGCCGCAGTAAGCGACAGCGGCGTCTCGATTTTCCCATCCTCCTGGCGCGGCGGGCATCTTTAATGCGCGACAGATTTCTGGTCGAGATATATTCTCGAGTCGAGCCGCCTGGTGATGGCCCGAACCATTGCCCAGGTTTTCGATGACCCAATGATCGGGGATCATCCGGCCGGCGGTGCGGGGCGGCCAAGGTCAGGGAGGCGGCGTAGAAACGCGTCTCTCGAGCGATGCCGTTGATTTCCTGCCGGCTTTCGACCACGACGATGCCCTTGAGCCCTGGCCAATCATGGCGGTTCTTGCAGGTGGACACCTCCGATAAGCTTTTGGGCAGCCCGTCTCGAGCGTCGCGGATTTACGGCCGCCACGTATTAATTTTTTGTTTACCGAGGGCTCTGAAGGTCACAATGATTCGCGGCTTGGTTAGGGTGTGTCGCGATCGAATCGTGCTGGCGCGTTCGGGAACGCCAGCGCCGTCGGCGGCACGCGCGGTAGATATGCGTGGTCGTGGGCAGGCGGCGCCGGGCTTCTCCTCGGCATGCGATTTGGCGGATGCCGGGGTTTTACCTCATAATAGGCGACACGATGCCGGAGCGCGGGATCCGGCAGGTTCACGAAGAGACCGAGGGCTCGATGCGGGGCAAGGGCCCAGACACAGGCGAAGCTCGCTTCGATGGTCCGCCCCGGGCAAGCCAGCGGCGCGAAGATGCGAATCATACGTGGCTTTTTGACGGTGAAAGGCAGCCGGTGTCCGCAATTCCCTCCAATGCTGACGAAAGCTCTCCTAACACGAGCGATCCAGAGGCTCTGGTCCCCGCCTCGCGTGGAGCCCTCGGAGGACGCCCGGCGGAGAGCGTGGAACAGACCGCCGGGCTGCTGTCGCCGGATTTGACCACGTTCGAGATGGACCGCGAAAGCGCCGCTAAGCTAGTCCAAAAATTGGATGAATTGGAGGTGCGGCTGCGTAATCGCGGCCCCGATGATAACGACTCGCTCAGGGCCGCGCTGGCCAGCCTGGAAGCCGAGCTCCGGGCTTCGCGTCGCATGTCCGCCACGATCGAACCGTCACGGCAAAAGCCCGTCCCGCAAGCTCGCGGCGAAGGCACTGCCACGCGGATTCCGACGCTTGCCGGCAAGCTGAATGCCTGCGATGATGTTGACCGCGGTTTTGGCGGCGAGGGCGTTGATCGTGACGCCAAGGCTGGCGTGCTCGGCGCGCAAGCGAGGCAGGGAGTTGCGCTCGAAACCCCGGTTCCCAATTTGACGGGAAGCGCCCAAACCATGCGGGAATTTGGCGAATGCGTGAGTTCGCTGGAACAATTCGATCGACTCGCGCGGGATTTTCAGCGGTCGTCGACGCAA
>JBAUNU010000183.1:0-3549 GCA_049579405.1 Methylocella sp. | reverse complement strand
CTCCTAATGTGCGCGGCGCTAGCGGTGCTGGCAGGTCCTGCAGTCAGGTTTTTCGGCATTCCCCAAGCAGTGGCCAGTTTCGAGTTTGCAGCGCTCGTTCCGCTGGTTCGTTCATGCGGGCACCTGGGCATCAAGCAGATCCAACGTGATTATGAGTATCGCGCGGAGGCCCTGGCCGTCACGGCATCCAGCGTCACCGAGCTGGCGGTCGCGGCACTCGCTGCGGCGACCATCCTGCCGGATCACCGCGTCATCATTTTAGCCTTTTTGGCCGAAGCGGCGGTTTACACCGCCGCGGCCCATATCCTTGCGCATGCGCCAATGCGGGTCATCCCGGACCGTGAAACGCTGCTCCAGTTGCTAGCCTGGGGCCTACCTCTGATGCTCAATGGCGCAGGGCTCGCCTTAATCATGCAGGCCGACCGGATGGTCGTCGGCCGCTTTTTCGGTATGGACATTCTTGGCGTTTATGCGGTGGTACTGGGCCTTGCAGTGGCGCCGACTTCCTTGCTCTTGCAAATAGCCAACGGTCTGGGCATGTCAATGCTCGCTCGCAGCCGAGACACTCCGAAGCGCCATTTGGAAACTTATCTCTTGCTGGCCTGGTTCTACGCGTTCCTCGCCTTCGGCTATGCTGCGTTTATAGGATTGACGTTAGATGTTCTGGTACCGCTCGTGTTCGGCAAAGCCTTTGCAGTGGGAACCGATACGGTGATCCTGATTTCCGCGATCGTGTTTCTGCGACTTCTGCGCGGCGCACCGACCGTGGCTCTCTTAGTGTCAAGCGCGACGACGAGCTTGACGCTGGCCAATCTGATGAGCGTTTTCGGGATCGCCGCCGCCGCCGCGCTGGCGCAGGTTCATCCGGTTTTGACCTCGGTTTTGGCCGGGGTGCTTTTCGGAGATGTTCTCACTACGCTTATTTTACAATGGGCAGCCATCTCACGCATACCACACGGGATAGGCTCGCTTTGGAGGTGTCTTGCGGTGGCCGCTGCCGGCGTCGCGATCTTGACGACGACGCTTAGCTTCTTGCCTGATCCCGGTTGGACCAATCGCGGCATTGTAGCCGGTTCTGGCGCATGGCCGACGGCTATCCTGGCGCGGGGCGTCTTGCGGCGCTGGCGTCTGCGTGAAAGAACCTGAAGCAGCCTCCTCTCCTCCTATTCAGCGCGGACGGGCCTGCGGAAGGTGTGGCCGACCGGCGGTGGCTGGCATCATCGAGTGCCATGACTCCAGCCCGGCAAACGGCGCCGCGAAGCGCACGAAAATAAATCCCAGCTTGCGGCCCGTCCGCTCGTGTTGCGCCAATGTCACACCGGTCATTCAAATGCCTGGCGAGATGTTATCTAAGGTTTACGAAATCGGCGCCCGTGCTAGACTTGCATGATGGCTGGCAGGAAGCAAACAATTACGCTGGGAATTGCCCTGGCAAGTGGGCTTCTTGCCGCCGTCGCAGTCGTTTGGATTGCGGTGCCGCTTTTGGTGTTGGCGGTGTTGTTATTTGCGTGGGGTTTGGAACCCAAACGCACGGAGGAATTTGTGGGCCGCTTGCCGTCCGGCAATTACCTTCTCAAGGCATTGGCTCAATTAGACTTGATCATCTCCCGCTGGAGTTGAGAGAGCGGCGGCCTCCCTCAATTCCACGGATCCGTCGCCGGGCTCGCTCCCCGGCCGCGCCAGGTCTCGCCAAGCCTCGACGTCCGCGCCTCTCTCTGCGGCTATGAAGAGCGACGGGGGTGATAGTAGCGTCGCCGCTTGACATGCGGCTGCGCTAGGTTGAATTTCAGAATGCTGAGCGGCGGGGATCAAAGCGTTGCGCCTTGATCAAGGCTGCGGGCGCGACGCCGGCCTCGATGAGTTGATCGGCGACAAACAGGCGAAGGGCCTGGCCGTCTCCTCGCGTGGCGGCAGGCCGATAAACCCGAGATGAAAAAAGGCAAACACTTTTTTGCCTTCGTTCCAAAGCGCCGCGGCGCGCCTTATCTTTGGCAATTCACAAGCATCGACGTGCCGCTGGCGAGCAGCGCCATCATCGCCAAGGAGAAAGCCCCGGCTTTCATCCCGCCCCATTTTGGCGGGGACTGTTCCCGCGCCAAGAACGAGCCCTCGCCAGTGATCTCCATTTGGGAATGAGTGCGGCCCCCGCGGGTTCGCTCATTGCACGCTTGCTAAGGCTCCTACGCTGCCTCCCCCGAAATCTCCATTTTCGGCGGGAAAATGCCAAAAAACCGCTTGGCTGATGCACATCCTGGGAGGAAACACCTTATGCAGCCCAAAGGCCCCAAAACACAGCAGCGCCCAAACGCCTGTTCCTGGTTGCTGCCGCCCGTCGCCGTGGCCATGGCGGGGGTAATCGGCTGGCCGGTTTTCTGGTATGTCAAGTCGCGCGAGACCGCGGCCGCCCTGACAACCTGGACGACGCATGAGGCGCAGCTCGGCCGCGCGTGGTCCTGCCCCAAACAGAAAACCGGCGGTTTTCCGTTTTCCGTTGAGATTTCCTGCGCCAACCTGCTCTTTCAAGGTGAAATCCTTGGCAAGACACTGACCGGAACCGTCCGGGGTTTCCGCGCCACTTCGCCGCTTCTGCGGACCGGCAATGTGCTGGCGCAACTGGACCCGCCGTTTGCCGCGAAAACCAGCGACGGCACATTCGATACGACGATGCAATGGGGAGAGCTTTTCCTCGATCTCGAAGGGCGGCCCGGCGCGCTCGATCGCGTCACTATCGCCGCCAATCAGGTCCGGCTGCAACAAAAAATCGGAGGAATTGACCGGCTGGAAGGAGTGTTTGGCGATGTCAGCTGCGATTTCGCCCTGATTCAGGACCGGAACGACCATGCCTATGATTTCATGGTTTCCTTCAAACAAGGCTCGATTCCGGCGCTCGACAGTCTTATCGACACGCAACTTCCCATTGACATGCAGGTCAGAGGCACAATATCGCAAGCCGATTTACCCGGGGCGGAAACGCTCCAAGATTTTCTCGAGAATTGGCGCTCGGCGAACGGTCATGTCGAAATCACGGCCGCGCGGCTGACGAGCGGTCATATGTTCCTCGATGCCAAGGGCGGCCTCGGTCTCGACGGCCAGCATCGTGTGAAAGGCAAACTCGACGCCAGTTTCGCCGGGCTCGATAGGGCGTTTCGCCACTTGGGCGTCGATCCGGCGCTCATCACCGCTGGCCAGGTTCTGTCGGGGCTGCTCGGCGGCGGCCAAGGCGCCAGCACGGGCCGCATGAACCTGCCGTTGACCTTTTCCGGAGGCTTTCTTTCGATCGGCCCGGTACGCACCCAAATCCAAATTCCGCCGCTCTATTGACAGCCAACCACGGCGCCGGGCGAGGGAATGCGTCACGTCTCGCCCGCCCGGCGGCCGAAATCCGGCGCGGCGGTTTCCTGGCCTTGCTCGATAATGCCGCGCCGGATCGCCCGGGTTCTTGTGAAGAGATCGAACAGCCCTTCGGCGTCGCCATTGCGGATCATGCGCTGAAGCGCGCTGAGATCCTCGTTGAAACGGCCGAGCATTTCGAGCACCGCCCCCTTGTTG
>JBAUNU010000182.1:0-7346 GCA_049579405.1 Methylocella sp. | reverse complement strand
GAACGGGGCCCTCGGCATCGGGCCGCGTTACCATCGCCATTGGACTTATGAGCACCGCTCGGCGTATCGCCACCACTGGCACCATCACTATCATTACTGACGGCCGGGGAGCGTTCTTCGGACGTGGGGTTTTTTGCGAGGAGCTGTGCCCTGCTGCTCCTCCACCCCACGGAACATGCTACACCGGCACCCGGACGGTTGCCCGCAGCCCCCCCGCCCTGCTGTCGCCCAAGGTAATATCGCCGCCATGCGAGCGGGCGATGTCGAGGGCGATGGCCAGGCCGAGCCCGCTGCCGCCCTCGTCCTGGTTGCGCGCGTCATCGAGGCGGAAAAACGGCCGGAACACGTCCTCACGCCGATCGGGCGGAATGCCTGGGCCGTCGTCGTCGACGTGGATCGTCAAAAAACGCCGGTCGCGGACCGCCTCGATGGAAAGCTGGGTCGCGTGGCTGTGCGCATTGCCAATGAGATTGGCGAGGCAGCGCTTGAACGCATCGGGCCGCACGGTGACCAGCGGATCGCCCGAAAACGAGACACTTGCGTCGAACCCCGCCCGCTCGGCGTCGAGGCGCAAATCCTCCAAAAACTCCGACATGTCGATATTCGCCGCGCTCTCCCCGGCATCGCCCCGCGCGAAGGCAAGATAAGCCTCCAGCATGCGTTGCATTTCCTCGACGTCCTTTTGCAACTCCCGCGTCTCTTCGGTCTCGCGCATCAAGGCAAGCGAAAGCTTGAACCGCGTCAAGATGGTGCGCAGATCGTGGCTCACCCCATTCAGCATCGCGGTGCGCTGCTCGAATGCGCGCTCGATGCGCCGCTTCATCTCGATGAAAGCGTAGCCCGCCTGGCGCACCTCCCGCGCGCCGCGCGGATAAAATTCAAGTTCGCGCCCCTTGCCGAACGCCTCGGCCGCGTCCGCGAGCAAAAGGATCGGCTTGATCTGGTTGCGCAGAAAGGCGATCGCCGCGACGGTCAAGACGAAAGACGTGCCGATCATCCAGAAAAGGAAGATCTGGGAATTGGACGCATAGGCGGCGCCGCGCAGGGCGACGACGCGCAGGATCGAGTCATCGAGCTTGACCCTGATCTCGATGAAATCCGAGCGCCCGACCGTATCGAGCCAGAAGGGCTTGCCGATCTGGCGCCGGATCTCGTGCGACAAGGCGGCATCAAGGATCGAGAACAAAGGTCTTGGCAGCGCTGGCGGCAGTTCGCCCTCCGGCAGGAACTCCATGTCGATCGTCAACCGCTGCTTGGCGATCTGGGCTAGGATCTGGTCGTTTGTCAGGCCCGGATAAAGTTGATGAAGCTCGACGATCGCCGCGATATCCTGGGTCAAGGCGGTGGAAAGGTGCTTGGTGACGAGCTGCCAAGACCGCTCCATGAAGACAAAGGTGAGCACGCATTGCAGGATCACCATCGGCACGATGACGATGAGAAGTGCCCGCGCGTAAAGACCCTTGGGCAGGATTGCGGCCGCCTTGCGCCAGAACGCCCGCCACCAGGAGCGGGACTGCGCGAATGAGACGGGAAGGGAAAGGCTCATGGCGCGGTCCTCGTTCGAGTGTGTTTCACTGGTAATTAGTTCGAATTTGGTCCGCATAGCCAGCAGCAGACAGTCAAGTTTTCATCAACGCGTTACGACAAGCACCGGGGAAAACTATCTCGCAGCTCTCAAACTCGTCTCGGTTCGCCTCGCGTTTATGACGCTGCAACCTAGCTCGGGCATTACAAAGTTGCTATACCTTTGCATAAGGCAAAGGAACTACGGCTCATGACGACAGCTTCACTGACGCGCGTTGCCAAGTTGGAAGAGCTTCAAGGCGATGGCCCATATGCGCTGTCGGCGGACGGATTCGACGTCGTGGTCGTGCGGACCCCGGCCGGGCTGCGAGCCTTTGAGGGGCGCTGTCCGCACCAGGGTGCGCTGCTCGGAGAGGGCGAGCTCGATGGAGACAGGCTAGTCTGCCGAAACCATCGCTGGCGCTTCAGCGTCGACTCGGGACACCGCGACGGCGGACCGCAATGCCTCGCCTCGTGTCCCGTCGTCGAGGGAGAGCGCGCAATCTTCGTCGACGTTTCGGGGCTGTCGCGCGGAGCGGGCCGGATTGTCGCAAAGCGCACATTGGACGATCTGCCAGGTCCGAGAGGGCTGCCGTTTTTGGGCAACATCCATCAGCTCGACTTGACGAAGCTTCACCTCATCCTCGAACGCTGGGCCGCCCAATATGGACCGGTGTACCTGTTCCGGAAGGGCTCGGCGCGCGCCGTGGTGCTCTCGGACCCGAAGTGGTGCGAACAGGTCCTGCGGGCGCGGCCCGAAATCTTCACTCGTGATTCCGGCATTGCTCCCGTAGCTTCCGAAATGGGCCTTGACGGAGTTTTTTCTGCCGAAGGCAACGCCTGGCGCCCGCAGCGCAGGCTCGCCATGTTGGCGCTGGCCCAGCGTCACTTGCGCGGCTTGTATCCGAAGCTTCAGACCGTCACCACCCGCTTGAAAAAGCGCTGGGAACGATTGGCGGACGCCGACGCGCCGCTCGATGTCGTCGACGAGCTCAAGCGGTTCACGGTGGACGTTACGACGCTCATTACCTTTGGCCATGACGTCAATACCATCGAGCAGGGGGAAGACGTCATTCAGCGCAAGCTCGAGCTCGTGCTTCCAGGATTCAACCGCCGGCTGTTCGCCTTGTTTCCGACATGGAGGCTTGTCCGGCTTCCTCGAGATCGTCGTTTGGACCGCGCTCTTGCGGAGCTCCGAGCTTGGCTGGGCGAGCTGGTAGTCGCCGAGCGAACGCGCCTCGCGGCCGAGCCCGGCCGAGCCGAGCAGCCGTCGAATTTCCTGGAGGCCATGCTGTCGGCCCGCGACGACGAAGGCCGGCCTTTTTCCGACGACGTGATTTTCGGAAATCTTATGACCATGCTGGTCGCGGGCGAAGACACGACCGCGTACGAGTTGGGCTGGGCTGTCCATCAGCTGTGCGACAGTCCGGAGTCGGTGGTGGAATTGCGGCGAGAGGCTGACGAAGTCCTCGGGACGTCGGACGTGGCCGGCGACATCGAGACAGCGAACAAGCTTACCTGGGCCGGCGCGGTTGCCAACGAAACGATGCGTCTCCGCCCGGTAACCCCGGTCGTCGTGATCCTCGAAGCCAAAGTCGAGACTGTCGTCGGTGATTTGCTCGTGCCGGAGGGAACTCGAGTGTTTGTGCTCATGCGTCCAGCGGCGTGCGATCCTGATCACTTCGTCGAGCCCCATGTCTTCCGGCCCCGGCGCTGGCTGGGCGACACCGCCGGCGCGCACGACGTATCGGCGCACATTCCGTTTGGTTCGGGTCCGCGTATTTGTCCCGGCCGCACTCTCGCCCTGCTCGAGACGAAGCTGTTGCTTTCGATGCTGTACAGGAATTTCAACGTCGAACGGGTGGGCGGCGCGGAAGGCGTCCGGGAAAACTTCGCATTTACGATGTCGCCGGTCGGCCTGAAAGTGCGCCTGCGCCGGCGCTCCAACGCGCACGCCGACGCGGGAACCGCCTGAATCGCCGGGCGGCGGCGCCAGGCCGTTTCTTGCTCAGCGGGCACGTTGATCGACGCAGCTTCATGCTGCAATCATACCGCGGCCGGCCTTGCCCAATACGTCAATTTCGCGGCGCAGCGATGACGGCTCCGCCGCCGCTCCGGCGCCCCGGCTGGCACGGAAACCGCCTGAATCGCCCAACCGCACCAGGCCGCTCATTGCTTGGCGGGCAAGTTGGTTGACGTTGCATCATTACTGGCCGGCGATGAACAGTTCGCCTTCAAATCGTACTTCCACGCCCGGATGCTGTTGGCCCTCGGTCAAACCGCTGACATGGGTGGCCACATAATGCATCAATTCGCTCATCGAGATGACACCGTCGTGGTTTTCATCCGCTTCCTTGCCCAATCCGTCGAGCAGCACTTTGGTGAACGCGCCATTGTTCCACTTATCGTCTTCACGGGAAATTTCGTTGGTGGTGGAAGACGTCAGCACAGTTACGTTGCCGGCCGCAATTGTCGAACGCAACAAATCGGCGTCCGACGTTAGTGCCGAACCGTCGCCGGTTGCGGCGCCCGAATGACAGGCGTCGAGCAGCACGAGCACTCGGCCATATTTAGCTAACTCGGCGACCTTATCGTGAAACTCATTGGCCGAAATCGCCGCCGCCTCGAGGCCGGCTGGCGTTCTGGCGTCGACGCCATAGGGCAGAAGATAGAACTGGCCATCTATGATTGCCCCGTGACCAGAGAACATGACCACGGCCAGGTTGTCCTGCCCCGGTTCATCGTTGGCCATATTTCTCTTCATCGAATCGAATGCCCCGAAAATCCCACCTCTGTCGGCTTCCCCATCATGCAAATATTGGGTTTTGACGTCCGCATAGATGCCGCCCTTCTTGTTGAACTCGCTACCTTGAGTAGCGAGAAGGGCGCTGGCCACGTCATTGGCGTCCTTGGCCGCGAATTTCAGTCGCAGGCTCGTTGCCTTGTCGCCATAGTCGCTGATCCCGATGGCGAGAATATGCAATCGTGCGCCCGGCGCCACGGCAGCTCCAGTGGCCGCCTGAACGTCGAAGCGAAGGGCCGCCTTATCGGCGATGCCCAAGGCCCGGTCGGTCTCGAGTTCCTGCAGGACCAGCGGCAGTGCGTCCGGACGTTTCGACCTCGGGAATTGGGAAACAGGCACGGCGTCGGCAGCGGCGTCGTTTCCGCGGTTGACGTGCCATCTGAGTACCCCGAAGGCGCCGGGCGTGGCATCGTAAAATCCTTCCGGCGTCCACGCCACCCAGTTCTTCTTGTCGCTCAGCACCTGCAAGGCCAAGAGTTCGCGTCCGTCGTCCATGCGATGCCAGCGGATGGTGCCGTCGCCATATGCGGCAACCACCAATCGGCCGTCGCCGGTGATGTTGACCGCCCAAACAGAACCAGGCGCCGCGCGTTTCCATAGCTGCTTGCCTTCCGCGTTAAAGGCGTAAAGCGAAAAATCGGCGCCGAGGACAAAACGGTGGGCGTCGGGATGGATCGCGAGGCTCCGCGACCACTCTCCTTCTTCGATTTCAATCGGTTTGCTGTCTAGTTTCGGGTGATCCGAAATCAAATTTTCGATCCGGAGCCCATCTTGCCTGGGCGGCCGAGTGCGGTCATCCGCGGGCCTTTCGTCGGACAGCTTGAGAGCACGCAGGTCGAAGCGGAGCAAGTATTCGTCGGATGGTTGGAAGCCAAAATCAATGACTGTCCCATCTGCCGACACCGAAAAGGTTCTCTGTTGGCCACGGAAATCACCGCCAGCTGGGCGGTGAGCCCAAAGGACGGCGCCATCAGGGTTCAGCATGGCAAAGCAAGGACCGCCCTTTGCGACCAGGAGCCGGTCTGCCGGCAGAGACACGAGGGCCATCGTAGTTTGGTCGCTCTCAGCGCACTTTGCCTCTATTGCGCGCCGTGCTCCGCGACCGGCCTGGTCCCAGGTCAAGATTGGTCCCCCACTCGCAAAGAGCGTCTGTCCATCCACGGACCAGGCGACGCCTAGATTTCCATTATCCAGACCATCGACGTTCGGTCCTGGTAGTCGTGCCAGGCTGTGTCCGTCCAAGAGGTCCACCGAGGGCTTACCGTTATATCCGACCGCCAGCACCTTGCCGTCTGGACTGAAAGCGAGGCGATACGGCCAAAATCCGCTCGCCTCTTGGGTGGCAACTAGCTTGAAGCTGCGGTCATAGAGCCGGACTTTCCTATCGTAAGATGATGTGGCCAATCGTCCGTCATCGGCGAAGGCTGCGCCATAGCTTGGACCGCCATAGGTCGCGTCGCGGAACGCTTCCGACCAATTCTTGTTGCGGTCGAAGACGCGCAGACCGAAGTGGCCCACTGCGGCCAGGTAACGGCCATCAGCGGAGAAGATGAGTTCATCTACAGAATTTGGCAAGCCTCCAATCCGTGTGGTCATTTTGCCCGTGCTCCGATCGAACAAATAGAGCGCAATGACTCCTGGTCCCTCCCCCCATCCGCCCGAGGCGACGATATTGCCGTCCGGGCTCATCGCGACCGCGTAGATCTCCCCGATGTGGCCTGGGCCCGCAGGCATGCGGATGGTCCGCAATAATTTTCCATCGGAGGCCGACCAGATCCGCACGGTTTTGTCATCGGAGCCCGTGGCGAGGAAACGGCCCGCGGCGTCAACGGCAGCCGGAAAGGAAAGGGCCGTATGCATGTCGGGATCGACGACAAGAACCGGCTGCTCGTAGAGATTTTGCGCTTTGGCGCAAAAGCTCGACAACATAACCAGCGCGAGCGCCAGTAACAACACTTGCAAGCGCTCTACTTGGCGGCTTTGACCTCGGCAAAATTGGGCCATTTCGCGGCCTCCAACTGAGTCTTGATTGTCTCAATCGTGAGAGCGTCGTCTTTTCGATGGTTGTTGTAAAGGGTGACTACTCCCTCTGAGAGGGCATCAATCACCGGCTGAATTGCACCCTTGGCGATGTCGGCAACCACGTCCTTGCGTCCCGACGTGCTTGGCAGCAGGTCGCTAACGGTCTGACAGAATTTCCCGAGACCCGCTGCGCCATGTTCCAGATCGGTTTCGAGACCGGGAAGACTTTTCGGTTTTCCGCCTTCGGTGAGGGCGGTGACCAACTCGGCAATGACCGCGTCGAAATTCGCCTTCGCCTCGCCGTAAGCCAATTCACCCCGAGAAATTTGTTGCTTGTCGCCGTGCCCCTTGAGCAATGCGGCGCAGGTTTCCGCCTTTGATCTTTCTCCCGCTAACCGGCCCACCGCTTCTGGCCAGCCGATGTCTGCCGCCCGGCAGATCCCCGGAGATATCGAGATCAGCAATGCGTGCGCAGTCAAAATGAGCGTGAGTCCCGATTTCATAATGCGCCTTCAAAAACGGTTTCCGTTATTGAACCACGAGGTTTCGCGCGAGTCTACTGAAGCACGATGCTAAGTCTCACATTCCCGGCAATGAAACAATTTCAGCGGTCGACCAGCAACCGGTAGCCGGCGCCCCGAGCGGTTTGCAAATGCAGCGGATTGGCTGGGTCGCGCTCGATCTTGCGGCGCAGCCGGTTGATCTGAACATCGACCGTCCGCTCGTTGGCGGCGACGCCTGACCCCGCGAGGGTTTCCCGCGCGACCGTTTCGCCGGCGTTTTCGGCCAGAAGCCGCAGCATCTCGCGCTCCCGTTCGGTCAGCCTTACGATCTCGTCGCGCTGCCGCAATTCGCCGCGGCCAAGATCGAAGCTGAAATCGCCAAAACGCACCGAAGCTGGAGGTCCGGCGATCGCGCGCGGCGCCGCGCGGCGCAGGATCGAGGCGATGCGCAACGC
>JBAUNU010000181.1:0-2114 GCA_049579405.1 Methylocella sp. | reverse complement strand
GCGCGAAGCTCGCCGAGGCCGGGTTCTCGGTGGTGATCCTCGATGCCGGGCCGCACTGGGACCCGGCCCATGATTTCGTCTCCGATGAAAACGCCTCCCATAAGCTTTACTGGACTGATGAACGCATAACCGGTGGCAGGGATCCGGTCGAGCTCGGGTCGAACAATTCCGGCCAGGGCGTCGGCGGCGGCACCGTGCATTACTCGATGATCGCAATGCGCCTGCATGCCGACGATTTCCGCCGGCGCACGCTCGAAGGCGCGATCGCGGGGGCCGATCTCCAGGATTGGCCGCTGAACTACGAGGATCTCCAGCCCTACTACGACGAGGTCGAGGAGGCACTGCAGATTGCCGGACCGGTGGGTTACCCCTGGCAGAAGCGGCGGCGGCGATTTCCGCAGCGGGAGCACCAGCTCAACGCATCGGCCAACATGCTGGTGCGCGGCTGCTCGGCTTTGGGAATCCCGGTGGCTGCGGCACCGGTCGCGACGCTAAGCTCCCCGCATGCCGACCGGCCACCCTGCGTTTACCGCGGTTTTTGCAACTACGGCTGCTCGACCAACGCCAAAAGCTCGATCCTCGTGACCTACATCCCGCGCGCGATCCACGCCGGCGCCGAAATCCGCCCGAACGCCATGGTCGCCCGGATCGAGCACGATGCCACCGGCCGGGTCACCGGCGTGCTGCATTTCCGAAACGGATCTGGCGACGGCCCCGGCGGTTCGGAGCTTTTTCGCCAGCGTGCCAAGGCGGTCGTCGTCGCCGGCTATGCCATCGAGACGCCGCGCTTGCTATTGAATTCCGCGAGCTCGCTTTTTCCCGATGGCCTGGCCAATTCCTCAGGCATGGTCGGCCGGTGTTTCATGATCCATGCGGGACATCAAACGTTCGCCAAGTTCCCGCAACGGATCGGCCAGTACAAGGCTCCCCCGGGCTTGGCGATCACCGAGCACTTCAACCGCACCATGCCGGACGTGGATTTCGCTTGCGGCTACACGATCGAGGTCGTCGGACCGCATGTCGTGGATTTTGCGGCGCGCATCAGTGCGGCGCGAAGCCTTTGGGGCGCCGCGCTCCGTCGCACGATGTTCGACTACAACTACTACTCCGGGGTCGGCATCGTCGGCGAAACTCTTCCGCAGCGCGACAACAGGGTCAAGCTGCACGACACCGAGCGCGATCGCTACGGCCTGCCCGTGGCGCATGTGCTGTTCGGCCATCATGAGAACGACCAGCGGCTGATTGATCACTCGGCCGGAAAGATGCGCGAGATCCTGCGAGCCGCCGGCGGCGACGACGTGTGGGACGTCAACCGGACAGCGCATCTCATGGGCACGTGCCGGATGGGCAGAGACCCCCGCGCGTCGGTGGTCGACGGAAACGGCCGAACGCATGACGTGCCCAATCTCTTCATTTGCGACGGCTCGGTTTTTCCGACATCGGGAGCCGTGAACCCGTCGCTGACCATCCAGGCCATCGCCGCGCGGACGGCGGATCGAATCCAAGCCATGGCGGCCAGCGGCGGGCTTTGACCGGTCACTCAGTCAATCGTTTGTGGCGGGGCCCCATTAGGTTGTCTTAAACCAAGTCTCGATCGGCCCATTCTCTTGTTCCGATGGAGATGATTTTCCAGGCAAATCGATGAACATGGTCCATGCGAAGCAGCGGTGCAGAGGATGTGGCTGCAGGATTTGAAGACGCGGTTCGAGTGCCAGTTGTCGCGCATGAATGCCAAACATTTTCCACCGGATTGAGCTCGGGTGAGCGGCAATGGGACGAGGGTGACAGGAAGAGGAAGGCGGCCCCGCCTGACGCGACCGCAAGCGAGATTCCTTTGTGATGCAGGGCCATGGCGGGCGCTCGGACTGACGACGATGGCCGGCGATTGCTCACGCGGGCCGCCGTTGGACTTGGAGGGCTTTTTGGCAGCCGGTATTTGGCCGTCACGCCGGGATACGCGGACGTGAACGGCGCCGGACGCCTGCGGCATGATGCCGCGATAAGATGGACGCCTGGTTTTCGGGTATTGGGAGCGAGAAATTCTTGAGCTTAGCTTCATAATTTCAGAGTATTTGTTGCGTATTTTCCAAGGGCCGAGGACCAGCGTTTGATAT
>JBAUNU010000180.1:0-8560 GCA_049579405.1 Methylocella sp. | reverse complement strand
CGGCTTGACTCAGCAGTGTCAGCAGGCGCTCCTGCTTGGTAACGCGCGCGACCTTT
This sequence comes from Methylocella sp., assembly GCA_049579405.1. Classification (GTDB taxonomy): domain Bacteria; phylum Pseudomonadota; class Alphaproteobacteria; order Rhizobiales; family Beijerinckiaceae; genus Methylocapsa. Next base: position 8,504 of record JBAUNU010000180.1, on the reverse strand, counting down.
GGTTCGTCAATTTTCGGCAGCACCTTGGCGGGGGTCGCAGCGGACGTGACCTTGCGCAGTGCTGTCGCACTCGATGTAACGCTCCTCTTCTTGGATGCGGCGGTCTTAAGGTATCGGGACTTCGCGATGGAAGGGGTTGACATATTCAGGCTCCGTTGGTTCGCGGCGCCGGACTTGACGCTCGCACGACCCCAAGCCCCGCTAATCGCAAGGCGAGCCTTTTAATGGGCGGCTCTGGCGCGGCCAGCCCATGGCGACACCAATGCGTACTATGCGGGGAAGTCCAGTCGGTTCTGCGCCCTGAAATCCGCTCGCACGTCCTTGGTAAACCTGGCCGGAATAACAATCGGCGCGCCCTCCCCGACATTGGATTTCTGGCAGCGAACGACGCAATTTCGGACCTGCTGCTCGCGTCTGCATCACAAACACATTTGGTCTAGATCGAAACTGGACTCAAGGGGATGCGCTCTTGACGTGAGATTTTCGAACCTAGCGAACAGCGTCGGCGTCCAAGGGTGCGATAGTCGCACAGCGAATTGTCCGGCTCACCGGCATTCATGATAGCATGGGAAACTGCAACGCAAAGCGAAGACTGTGCGCTACGTTGAAATCCGAGTGTCCTATCAAAGGGACGGCAGCTTATTGTTGAAGGATGACCATGTCTCAATCTGCGCATCCGATGTTCGGCGCCCGGCGGGACCAAATGTTTCCCACGATGACGCAGGCGGACATCGATCGCCTTCGCCGTTTCGGTGAGTCGAAGTTTTATGAATCGGGAGAAAGCATCGTAAGAGCGGGCCATGTTGCGCCGGGCTTGATCGTCATATTTTCGGGCAAGGTAGAAGTCACCCAGGGTTGTGGACCTGAACAGCGCGAAACCATGGTCACGCACCTGCCGGGACAATTTGCTGGGGAACTGGCACAGCTCTCCGCCCGCCCGTCCCTGGTGGACGCCGACGCTCTAGAGCCGGTTCAAGCTCTCGTCGTTCGGTCGGATAGACTCCGCGATCTATTGGTGCAGGAGGCCGAGCTTGGCGAGCGGATTATGCGGGCGCTGATCCTGCGCCGGGTGGGTTTGTTGGAAAGCGGCGCGAGTGGCCCGGTCATCATTGGACACGCAAGTCATGCAGACGTATTGCGCTTGCAGGGATTTCTTGCCCGAAACGGCCAGCCACATCGCGTACTCGATTCCGACAGCGATTCTTGTGCGAAGACCTTGATTGAGCGTTTTGATGTGAACGCCCATCATTTGCCCATTGTTTTGTGTCCGAATGGCAAGTTGCTGCGTAACCCCAGCGAGAACGAGCTCGCGCGCTGTATCGGCCTGTTGCGGCCGATAGATGGGAAGAAGGTCTACGACGTCGCGATCGTTGGCGCGGGCCCCGCGGGATTGGCTGCCGCCGTGTACGCTGCCTCAGAAGGCTTGGAGGTCATAGTGCTCGATTGCCGCGCCTTCGGCGGACAGGCAGGCGCTTCTTCGCGCATTGAAAACTATCTTGGATTCCCGACCGGTATTTCGGGAATGGCTTTGATGGCGCGCGCCTATAATCAGGCGCAGAAGTTTGGCGCGGAAATGGTGATACCGGACCAAGCGCGTCAGTTAAGCGAGCGAACAATTGAAAACGGCAAGAGCTATTTCCTGACTGTTGGCGATGACGAGAGCTTGCGAGCTCGCGCGGTCGTGGTGGCGAGCGGCGCGCGCTATCGACGCCTTGATGTGCCAAACCTTGCACAGTTCGAAGGATCGTCGGTGCACTACTGGGCCTCCCCGATCGAGGCGAAGCTTTGCGGCGGTCAGGAAGTGGCGCTGGTCGGCGCAGGTAATTCGGCCGGACAGGCGGCCGTTTATTTAGCGAGCCACGTAAAGAAGGTGTGGCTGTTGGCTCGCCGCGAAAGTCTGGAAGAGACCATGTCCCATTACCTTGTCGAGCGCATCAAAGCGCAGCCAAATATCGAAGTGGTGACCCGTTGCGAGGTCACGACGCTGGAAGGTCGCGAGGGGAATCTCGAAAGTCTGCGTTGGCGCCACTGCTTGCTCAACGAAGAAACGACGCGTGCTATAAGTCACCTTTTCCTTTTCATCGGCGCCGAACCGAATACAGACTGGCTTGCGCAATGCGATGTGGCGCTAGATGAAAAAGGGTTTGTCCGCACGGGCGAACTTGGCGGCGAAAAACGTCACGCGCTGGAAACGAATCGCTCTGGCGTGTTCGCCATCGGCGACGTACGCTCGGGTTCGGTCAAGCGCGTCGCCGCCGCCGTTGGAGAGGGTGCGCAGGTGGTGTCGGCGCTTCATGCCTATCTGGCTCGGAGTGGTAGCGCCGCCACGTCTGCTGCTGAGATCGCGAGAGCTTAATGCACGACGAATGTGCGCACGCCAGATCCATCCGTAACGTAACGCCGAGCGCGCTCGGATGCGAGGAATGTCTGAAACTTGGTTCGGCGTGGGTGCATCTGCGCCTCTGCCGGACGTGCGGCCATGTCGGCTGCTGCGACAGCTCGCCAAACCGTCACGCCACCAAGCATTTTCGCAAGACCCGCCATCCCATCATCGAAGGCTACGATCCGCCGGAAGGGTGGGGATGGTGCTATGTCGATGAAATTAGTCTGGACCTTGGCGGCCGCACGACGCCGCATAACGGACCAATCCCGCGGTACTATTAAGTTCGCTGCGTGGGGAAAGATTGCAACAGCACCCCCCGATGCCTGGAAGTTTTAGTCCCTAGGACAAGACGCTGCTTTGTCGCCTTTGCCGTCGCCTCGGCGTCAGGCTTTCAGGAACGCTAGCAGGTCGGCATTGATCGTGTCGGCCTGCGTGGTCGGCATGCCATGCGGGAAGCCCTTGTAGGTCTTCAGCGTCCCGTTCTTCAGCAGCTTTGCCGACAATGGTCCGGCGTCGGCATAGGGAACGATCTGATCGTCACCGTCGTGCGTCACCAGCACCGGCACCGTAATTTTCTTGAGGTCGTCGGCGAAATCGGTCTGCGAAAACGCGACGATGCCATCGTAATGCGCCTTCGCGCCGCCCATCATACCCTGCCTCCACCAGTTCTGGATGATCGCCTCCGAGGCTTTCACACCCGGCCGCGATAGAATTGCGAGCGATTGGCCGCGGGCTGGGCCTGCCATCCGTCGAACACTTCCTTGGGAAGGCCGCCCGGATTGGCCGCCGTATCTTCACCATCAGCGGCGGCACCGCGCTGACCAGGGCCGCCGTCGTCGACTTGGTTCGAGATGCTACGTTTCGTCCGGAAAGCTAGCGGTTCGCACAAGCCGCCGGAGATGGCCGCTTACAGTGCTAAACGTAAGTGCCCGGACCGGATTTTGCTGCTACAATCGTCCCATGTCCGTCTATGTCTTAGCACTATTGATCGGCGTCGTAGGCCTTCGGACGATGACAGCGCCTGCTGTGGTGAGCTGGGCCGCATACCTTGGCCGAATGCATCTGGAAGGCACATGGCTTGCCTTCCTGGGCTACGCCTGGACACCACACAACCTGAGCGCGCTCGCGCTTGCGGAACTCGTCACCGATCAGCTCCCGACGACGCCGAGCCGCAAGGTGCCAATGCAGTTTGGTGCTCGGATTATTTCCGGAGGGTTGTGCGGCACGGCGCTCGGGGTGTCAGGCGGGACATGGATCGCCGGCCTCGTGGCTGGCGTCATAGGCGCCATCGCCGGAACGCTCGGCGGCGCCGAGTTCCGGACAAGGTTGGTGGCGAGGACCGGCGGCAGGGACCTTCCAATCGCACTGCTTGAGGACGCGATTGCGATTGGGGGCGGGATGCTGATCGTGATGTCATTCTCATGATCAAGACGTTCGACGCAATCGTCATCGGAGCGGGGCAGGCCGGGCCATCTCTGGCCGGCCGCCTCACCGGGGCAGGCATGAGCGTCGCCCTCATTGAGCGCAAGCTCATCGGCGGAACCTGCGTCAATACGGGGTGCACCCCCACGAAAACGCTCATCGCCAGTGCCTATGCCGCTCAGATGGCGCGGCGCGCCTCGGACTATGGCTTGACGATCGGCGAGACTGTCGGCGTCGACATGAAAAAGGTCAAGGCCCGAAAGGATGCCGTCTCGGGTAATTCGCGCACCGGCCTGGAGACCTGGCTAAAACGCTTGCCCAATTGCACCGTCTACGAAGGCCATGCCCGCTTCGAGACACTGCGCGATGTCAGGGTCGGAGAAGAATTGCTATCGGCCGATCGCATCTTCCTCAACGTAGGAGGCCGCGCGCTCGTGCCCGACATGGCTGGTCTCGACCAGGTCGACTACTTGACCAATACCTCCATGCTGGATCTCGATGTCCTGCCGCGTCACCTCGTCATCGTCGGTGGTGGCTATGTCGCGCTCGAATTCGCGCAGATGTACCGGCGGTTTGGCAGCGAGGTGACCGTCGTTGAGAAAGGGCCGCGCCTTATCCAGCGCGAGGACGAGGAAGTTTCCGCAGCGGTGCAAGATATACTTGAGGCGGAGGGCGTCCGCATTCGTCTCAGGGCCGAATGCATCAGCTTTGCGCAGCTTGGCGCAGATATCGCTGTCGGTGTGGATTGCGAATCAGGCGATCGAGAGGTCGTCGGCTCGCATGTGTTGCTGGCCGTCGGTAGGCGCCCCAATACGGACGATCTCGGCCTCGACAGAGCCGGAATCGAAACCGACAAACTCGGCTACATCATGGTCGACGACCAGCTGTGTACGAACGTGCCCGGCGTCTGGGCGCTCGGCGATTGCAACGGCAAGGGCGCTTTCACCCATACTTCCTGCAACGACTTCGAGATCGTCGCGGCCAACCTTCTCGATGGCGATCGCCGCCGCGTCAGCGACCGTCTTCCCGCCTATGCCCTTTATGTAGATCCACCGCTCGGTCGCGCCGGTATGACGGAGGCCGAGGCACGGCATTTTGGAAAGCGCATCCTGGTCGGAACTCGGCCAATGACTAGGGTGGCGCGCGCCATCGAGAAGGGAGAGACGCAGGGCTTCATCAAAATCGTCGTCGATGCCGACACACAGGCGATTCTCGGGGCCGCCATCCTCGGCGTCGGCGGCGACGAGGTCGTCCACGGCATCCTCGATATCATGTATGCCAAGGTGCCTTACACGACGCTTCAGCGTGCCGTGCACATACATCCGACCGTTTCCGAGCTCATTCCCACCATCCTGGCTGAGCTCAAGCCCCGGCCTTGAACTCGAATCACCGAGTACACGCCAGCCCCCACATCGTTTTCGACCACGCAGGTTTCCCGCCCAAGGATCAGGAAACCGTCGCGGGCGCCGCACCAAAGATGGCGCCGGTGACGGCGGGCAATCGCAGCGTCCAAGCGATGACGACCTCGCCGGGAGTGCGTCCGTGGCGCGCGGCTGCGGTGCCTTCGATTTCGGCGATGTCCTGCGGGGCACGCGGGCCGCTAATTCTCAATATCAATCGGAGACAAAATGGATCTCGGAGAGGCAAAGCGGCGATTGTGTCGGGCTCTACAGCTGGAATAGGGTTGGCAATTGCCACGGTCCTGGCGGCGGAAGGCGCAAAAGTTGCCGTTAATGGCCGCACGGGGCGCGTGTCGCCGTGGTTCGCACTGAAAGAAAATAGGGTGAAGCGATACCGGCACGCGGCCCGCAATCTTGCAGAATGCGCGAGCCTCGTGGTTGCCGTCGGGGACTTCGGCAACTTCGAACCGCATAAGCGTTATAGCACACGTCTAAAAGCTGAATATGGTCGCAAAACCTCATTCTGGGCGCTGACTTCTTGAATCACGTCAGCTTTCAAACAACTTGCAACATAGGGGTGCCTGCTGACACCAGCCGCATCGGTAATGATTGACCCATTGCGGAAGTACGGAAACGCGATTGGTTTCAAATGCCGGTAATAAAATACCAGCCGGCGGCAATGATTTTGGCCCGCTCGATGATTTTAGCCGTAGCGTTCCCCCCATTTATAAAGCGCCTTTAATACCGGGCCCAGCGCTTGGCCTTTGTCCGTAAGGAAATATTCGAACCGGGGCGGATGTTGCTCGTAGAGCCGCGTTCCGATCACTCCCTGTTTTTCGAGCGTCTTGAGCCGCGCGGACAGGGTGTTCGGCGCGACACCCGCGAGCCCCGCCTCCAAATCATGAAACCGCAAGGGACCCTTGCGGAACAGATCCCGGAGCACGAGCAACGACCATTTTTCGCCGATGACATCGAGGGCTTGGGCAACCGGGCAATTTTGGTCATATCCGCTGGTCATGGATGACAAATACGCGCTTCGCTAAAACTTTTCAACTAACTACCTATTGACAAGTAACTATAAATTATGTAGGTACTTTGGAGTTGGCCTTTACCTGAGGTGACGCGTTGCGGATTGTCAGTCGGCTTAATCTGACTACCGCTTTGGCAGTTCACGGGTTTGTACCGTAACAACGACGTTCGAAAAGGGCGGCTAACTGTCACCTTTGATGATCCACGAATCCTATTTTTGGAGGTATGTGATGATCGTTCCTGCCTATCTTCCCTATTACGTGCTCACCGGCACAATCGGCATGATAGCCGCTCTCCTGTTTGGATTGCGCAGCGCGCTTCGCAACGCCGGTTGGACCACGTACGACCGCACCGTGACCGTCGGCACCGCAGCCATTACCGTCATGGGATGGTTTCTCTTGGCCATCGCGCTCGCATCGGCCGATGCCTATCGTGGCACCGCGGATCGTATCCCCACGATCCAATACGGAATTCTCGTTCCGATCCTCATCGGCGGGTTACTGATCTGGCGATCGCCCCCCGTCGCGCGAATCATTGATGCGGTGCCCCAGCATTGGCTGATCGGGGTTCAGCTCTATCGTACGCTAGGCGTGATTTTCCTGATCCTTTGTGCGGCGGGCAAGCTGCCCGGAGCGTTCGCCTGGCCGGCCGGTCTAGGTGACGTCCTTGTCGGCGCTCTCGCGCCGGTCGTCGCGATTTCGTATCGGCGCGGGCCGCGCGAGAATGCCGATCTGGTCTCCGCGTGGAACCTGTTTGGGCTTGCCGATCTCGTCGTCGCGGTGACGACGGGATTTTTGACTTCCCCCTCGGCGTTCCAGTTATTTGCCTTCGATCTGCCGAATGAGCTCATTAGCCAGTTTCCGCTGGTGCTTATTCCGGTCTTCCTCGTGCCGCTCTCGGTACTCCTCCATCTGGCGTCGCTGAGCAAGCTCCGCCGGGGTGCCTTGTGCGACAACGACCGTCGAGAAATCGCACGCGCTCAGGCGTAATTCCGGGTTGTTGGCGCCGCAAGGCTTCGAGAATTAACATTGCGCGCGGTCCTGGCAAAGACGCCAGGACCGCATCGCCGTTCCAGCGTCCATTTTTCGCGAAGCATATTCCTAGCTTCTCCAATGCGACCGCAACAGGGCAAGACGCCTCGGAAGCACGCATGGTGAACGCCTCGAACTGCCACGACCCTGAACTTCCGGAAATGGCGCGACCCAGACCCGCTCGACAACACTTAGGAATTCCGGTTATCGGGGCGGATGCAGACCAGATATGCGCGCAATGAGTTCTTCTCACCGTGAGTCTATCCGACGTATCATGTGACGTGGCGCAGGGGGAGCGGTGACTCTAGCGGGGAGTTCGTGCGGAATTACGTAGCGATGTGCATTCCTCTGGTCATCGAGCGCAATAATCGCTCCACGGTGCCGACGGCGTGGCCTTCTACACGGTGAGTACCGCGGAGTTCCAAGACGAGAAGGCGGCGAGAGACTCACTAATTCGGTGATCCATTCGAGCCCGGGCGTTCCTGAATTCACTTGGTCGAGCAGATCGACTGAGCCAAGCCGTTGGCAATTGTCGACGAAGGAGGAGTAAGTGATGCCACGCTTGCTTTCAGTCAACGTGGGCCTGCCGCGCGACATCGCGTGGCGAGGCAAGACCGTCCGCACCGCCATTTGGAAGACGCCAATTCAAGGCGGGCGCATGGTACGGCGGCTCAATATTGACGGCGACGGGCAAGGGGACCTGGCTGGGCACGGCGGCGAGCACCGGGCCGTTTTCGTTTATCAGATCGACTCCTATCAGTATTGGCAAAGCCAAGTCGGTCGAAACGACTTCACCTATGGGCAGTTCGGGGAGAACTTCACCGTCGACGGCCTGTCTGACCAGGAGGTCTGCATCGGCGACCGTTACCGGGTCGGCGGCGCTTTGTTCGAAGTGACGCAGCCGCGCGTTACCTGTTACCGGGTGGGCATCCGCATGGAGGAGCCGCAGATGGCCGCGCTGCTGGTCGCGCACGGCAGACCCGGTTTCTATTTGCGTGTGCTGGAGGAAGGCGAAGTGGAGGCCGGCGACGAGATCCTGCGGGTCGCGTCAGGCCCCGAACGCATGAGCGTCTTCGAGATCAATGCGCTGCTGTACATGCCCGGTCACCCTCGCAGTCAGCTGGAGCGCGCCCTGCGCATCCCGGCACTGAGCGCCGGCTGGCGTGGTTCCCTCGAGGCGCTGCTCGCGCAGGAGCGCTGCGGCGGCGCGACGACAGGAAACGCCGGGCTCACTCAGGC
>JBAUNU010000179.1:0-2233 GCA_049579405.1 Methylocella sp. | reverse complement strand
GTCCGGCGCGCGTTTGATCGCCGAGCCAGCGAGACGCAACGCTTCGTCCGGCGCCGTTTGTTCCTTGCCGAGCGCGATTGCCGTCGTCAGCACCGCGCGTTGCCGGTCCCGAGTCGTTTTGTCGATTGGGTTTCCATTGTTTTCGAGCACCGCCAATGCATTTTGCCAGTCCTTCGCCGCGACATGCCGTTCGAGAACCGCCGCCGCCGACCAGGGTAAGGCGGCGATATCATGCGCGGCGCGCGCAAAGTGATGTGCCAATTCGAGTTCACCACGCCGATGGGCGTGCGCATGCAAGCCGCGCAAGCCAAGTAGACGCGTGCGCTCGCTCCGCGTCATTTCCTTAAACGCCGCCTCCACGGCGCGGTGATCGCCCGCAAGCTGCGCTGCCTCCGCCGTCAACAGCAAGGCCAATGGCTCGTCCGGCAGAAGTCTCTGCACTTCGGCGGCGGCCTTCCCGGCGAGCCGCGCATCGCCCGTGCCCACGGCAATGATGCCCCGCGAGAGGGCGGCATAGCCCTTTTCGCGGCGTCGCGCCCGGTTGGCAAGGGACATGGCCGGCGGCAGCCGAAATGAATAGCGCAGAATGCTCGCTACCGCCACGGACGCGGCGGCCACGGCGAGCAGGACCCCGAGCCCGACCAAAAATGATGTTTCGATCCGGTAGCCTTGCCAACTCAGCGTAATTTCACCCGGCCTCTCGATGAGCCAAACCAAGCCAAGCGCCAGGGCGACGAGAACAAGAAGGAAAAAGAGAACCCGGACCATGTGTTTCTCGGCGAGGACTTTGTTGTCAAATCTCAGCGGGCGGAAATCACGACTTCGGCTTGCCCAGGACCGCCACGGCGTCGGCCTCGATCGATCTCGCGGTATTCCATGCGTCGAGCCGCGCTTTCGCGGCTTCACCCCAGCTTGCCGATTGGGCTGTGGCGGCGCCGGGCAATTCCTTCCATGCATTATACGCGGCTTCGAGATCGTGATCCGCAAGGGCGTTCTCGATTCGCCCGACGAAGCCTTGAACGCCGGCAGCTTCAGCATCGCCGACGTGGCGGATATGCAGCAGACCTTTGGCATTGCGGGTCAAGCGGTCGAGGAAACCTTCATCCGCGCGGGCTTGCTTGGCGAACTCGCTCGCGATAATACCTGGGACGAGTGCCGCAAACTGCGCCGTTAGTTGCCGTTCGCTCGAAACGGTTGAGTCGGAGGCCGCGCGCAGCGGCGCCAGAGACGCCTGCGGGACGCCGAGGTTTTCGAGCGCCGCGAGCTCACCGGAAAATTGTCCGCCGCTGTCGAGCTTTCGCAACAGGCTTCCGGCGACAATCGCGATCGCCTGGGCGCGGGAGCCGTCTCCGGCCGCGGCATCCGCGCGATCTTGTTTCGGGCGGAGATCCGCCTTGGGCGCGGCGAGTGCCGATTCGAGCGGAGCGAGCTTTTGCTCTAGGGTTCCGATTCGCGCTTCAAGCGGTCCGAGATCGGGAACCGCCGCCGGTGGACCGGACGCTGGCTCTTGTTCCGCCGGCCGGAACCCGGATGCCCTCGGTGACCAGCTTGAAGTGGTGGATCAACGCTTCCATCGAGCCGCTCATGATCTTCTCGATGTGCTCGGGCGAGTTGCCCAGGCCGTCCGGGCCGACTGTCAGATCAGCCGGCCAGGCGATCTTGCGGTTCTCCACCATGGTCGGGCCGGGCCGCAACTTGTCCAGGCACTGTTCGACGATCTTCACCGACTCCGACATCTCCTTGACGCGAATGATGTAGCGGCCGTAGGCATCACAACCGTCATCGGTGATCACGTCGAACTCGTAGTTCTCGTATCCGCAGTAGGGTTCGGTGCGACGCAGATCGTGCGGCAACCCGGTGGATCGCAGACACGGCCCGGTAATTCCCAGAGCCATGCAGCCGGTCAGGTCCAGGTAGCCGACGTCCTTGGTCCGCGCCTTCCAGATAGCGCTCTCATTGAGCAGGTTGCCCATGTCGCGCAAGAAGACCTTCAGCTTCTTGAGGGCTTCGGCGATCTCGGTCTGCGCGTTGGGTGGCAGGTCCGCCGCGACCCCGCCGGGCCGGATGTAGGCGCTGTTCATCCGCAGCCCGGTGATCGACTCGAACAGCGTCAGGATGATCTCGCGACCCTGGAAGCCGGTGAACATCGGCGTCATCGCGCCCAACTCCATACCGCCGGTCGCCAGGGCGACCAGGTGTGAGGAGATCCGGTTGAGCTCCATCATCATCACCC
>JBAUNU010000178.1:0-2634 GCA_049579405.1 Methylocella sp. | reverse complement strand
GCCTCTTTTGATGTTCGATCGAATCACGGACGTTTCCGAACAAGGCGGCGTCAATGGCAAGGGCGTGATCTTGGCCGATTTTTCGGTGAAGCCGGACCTTTGGTTTTTCGGCTGCCATTTCAAGGGTGATCCGGTGATGCCCGGCTGCCTCGGGCTCGACGCGTTGTGGCAGCTTCTTGGCTTTTATCTCGGCTGGCTTGGCCTCGCTGGACGCGGCCGGGCGCTCGGCGTGGGCGAAGTGAAATTTTCCGATCAAGTGTTGCCCACCGTCAAACATATCATTTACGGGGTTGATCTTAAACGCGTGTTCAAGACCAAGCTGGTGCTCGGCATCGGCGACGGCTGGCTCGAGGCCGATGGGACTCGTATATATGAGGCCAAGGACATAAGGGTGGGCTTGTTCAAGGCCGCAACTCCATCCGTGGCCTGAACCTTCGGCGGGCCTTTCTTGACCTTTCGGGCTCCGGAGTCGCGACAGTCAAGCAGGGGTTGAAGCATGAGACGCGTCGTCGTCACCGGAATGGGAGTTGTCTCCTCGATCGGGAACAACAGCCAGGAGGTGCTCGCCTCGTTGCGGGGGGCCAAATCCGGCATCGTCAAGGCGGAGAAATACGCCGAACTCGGGTTTCGCAGCCAGGTTCACGGGGCGCCCGCACTCGACCCCGGCGGCATCATCGATCGCCGCGCGATGCGTTTCCATGGCGGCGGCACCGCCTGGAACCATGTCGCTATGGATCAGGCGATCCTGGATGCGGGCCTTGCGCCCCATGAAATATCGCATGAGCGCACCGGCATCATCATGGGTTCGGGCGGGCCTTCGACTCGGACGCTCATCGACGCCGCGGATATCACGCGCACCAAGGGACCGAAAAAAATCGGGCCTTTCGCGGTTCCGAAATGCATGTCCTCGACCGCCTCGGCGACGCTTGCCACCTGGTTCAAGATCAAGGGCGTCAACTACTCGATCTCATCGGCCTGCGCGACCTCCAACCACTGCATCGGCAATGCCTATGAGATGATCCAACACGGCAAGCAGGACATGATGTTCGCGGGCGGTTGCGAGGAGCTCGATTGGACCCTCTCGGTTCTGTTCGATGCGATGGGCGCGATGTCCTCGGCCTTCAACGACCGTCCCGCGAGCGCCTCCCGCGCCTATGATAAGAACCGGGACGGGTTCGTCATCGCCGGCGGCGCCGGGGTATTGGTGCTGGAAGAATTGGAGCACGCCCGCGCGCGGGGGGCGAAAATTTACGCCGAGATCGCCGGATACGGTTTGACCTCGGACGGCGATGACATGGTCGCGCCTTCCGGCGAAGGAGCGGTGCGCTGCATGCGAATGGCGCTCGAAAATGTGCGAACACCGATCGACTACATCAATCCGCATGCGACTTCGACGGAAATTGGCGATCTGAAGGAGATCGAGGCGATCAGAACCGTTTTTGGCGCGGCCGAAAAGTGTCCGCCGATCGCCGCGACAAAATCCTTGACCGGCCATTCCCTCGGCGCCACCGGGGTGCAGGAAGCAATCTACTCGCTGTTGATGATGCAAAACGGCTTTATTTGCGAAAGCGCGAATATCGAGGAGCTCGATCCGGCGTTCGCGGACATGGACATTGTGCGCAAGCGTCGCGACGGCGTGCGATTGGGCACCGTCTTGTCGAATTCCTTCGGCTTCGGCGGCACCAACGCCAGCCTCGTTTTGAAACATGTCGATGCCTGAGGCGCGGGCGGCGGACACCGGAGGATTGATGCGCGGCAAGCGCGGCCTGGTCATGGGCGTCGCGAACGATCATTCGATTGCCTGGGGCATCGCCAAAGCTGTTCACGAACAAGGCGCGGAACTCGCCTTCACCTATCAGGGCGAGGCGCTCGGCAAGCGCGTCCGGCCGTTGGCCGAAAGCCTCGGCGCGGCGCTCATTTTGCCTTGCGACGTCGAGGACGCCGCCGCGATCGACGCGGTTTTCGCGGCTATCGCGAAAAAGTGGGGCGGCCTCGATTTCGCCGTTCATTGCATCGCCTATTCCGATCGCGCCGAATTGAAGGGGCGCTATGCCGATACAACGCGGGAAAATTTTTCGCGCACGATGCTGATTTCGGCTTTCTCCTTCACCGAAATCGCCAAGCGTGCGGCCGCCCTCATGCAGCCGGGCGGCGCGCTTCTGACCCTGACCTTTTACGGCGCGAGCCGGGTGATGCCCCATTACAACGTGATGGGCGTCGCCAAGGCGGCGCTGGAGGCGAGCGTGCGCTATCTCGCCGCCGATTACGGCCCGCAAGGCATCAGGGTGAACGCGATTTCGGCCGGTTTGATCCGCACCTTGGCCGGGGCCGGGATCGCCGACGGGCGGGTCATGTACACTTTCCAGAAGACGCATGCGCCGCTGCGCCGCGGCCTCGATCTTTCCGACATCGGCGGCGCGGCGCTTTATCTTCTCTCCCATCTTTCGAGCGGCGTCACCGGCGAGATCCATTGCGTCGACGCCGGCTATAACATTGTTCTCTTTCCGCATCCAGACGGCCTGAAGGCGGAAACCGGGCCGGGATAGGGGCACCGGCCCCGGCACCGCCGGCATGCGCCCAGCTCGCGTCCTTGACTGCATCGACTCCGCCTCGCCCACCGCCGGGACGGTGCCG
>JBAUNU010000177.1:0-2466 GCA_049579405.1 Methylocella sp. | reverse complement strand
AGGCCCGCCAATTCCTCAAACCAAGGAAGCGACGCACCAGACCATTCCGATACCGACATCTACCCCTCCATCGAATCACGGATAAGTAGAAGCGCTCCTCAAAAAAATTACAACTGTAGTACTAGGCGATGGCCTCGACTGTGTCTCCGGAGGCGAGGCCACGGGCGACGCGCGCCTCGGCGGGCGTCAGATCAAACAAGGACTGGACCAGTTCAACCGGCGGTGCTTGCGGTAGAGTCACGGGTGTCAAGACGAGCGCGGCGGCGCAGCGCACTAAGATGTCGCGCGCCGACAAGCGAATTGGAACGATATGCGCGACCATCCTCGCGTCCGCGCCCGTGTCGCGGACCGGGAAAGAACGCACGCTGGGGCCCCCCGCCATATCAATGGCTGCGATCGCATCCCGCAACAATTGGTCGGCGGCTCTGTCCTTCAGCAACACGCGATCCTGCGCCCGCCATTGAACATAGCCGGAGAGTGCTTCAATCAAAGAGTTGGCGGCGAGGACCTTGCCTTGCTCATTGAGAACCAGCGCTGGGAGCCCGAGAGCGGCGAGCGTTTCGCTGGCGATTCGCGCCCGCTCCAGCTGCAAGCGCGCCGACAGGAATGCGCTGCGAGCGAGATGGGGGCGCAGTTCATCGAGCATTTGGACGATGGCGTGTTCCACCGGTCCGCGTTCGGTCCGTCGCGTCATGACGAAAAGCACGTTTTCGCCCGTTGGAATCGGAATCGCCGTGCCCACGGCCCATCCGAGGCCCTGCGGACGCCAAAAGTCGCGGTAGACCGGTTCCAGATCCAATTCATCGGGAGTTAAAATGTCGAGGTCGGTCAAAAATCCAGCATGGCGCATGGCAAACGAGCGAGTAATGATCTGTCCGCGCCAGATCCAACCTTCGTTCACCATTCTTCCAGCGCGTTCACGGATCCCAGGAGAAGCGGTCCAATAATGAACCTCGGCTTTGGTGATAAACAGCGACCCTCCAGTGGCGTCCGCTATTCGTCCAAGCTCGTCGAGAACGCCCGGCCAATGCTCCGGAACGAAGGAACTTTCGTAAATTCGATCAACGAGTTCTGGGTCCATGATTACTGACCAATTCGCAGCTATGCAGACGAGGACATGAAAGCCGTATCCGTTTTTTGCACCAAAATTAGGGCCTTGATCCGTAAGGGTTTTATTGGTGCTAATTCCGGTGCAAAATGGTCCCCGATTTGCGGCGGGCGTCCTTTCACTCAGGGTGACGGTTTCGGTTTCCAGGTACGCTTCTGAAACAGGTTACGCCTGGACCTTTGCTTCGAGCATTTTGCCGTCGTTCCCCGCAATGACCACATCGATCATTTGCGAGGGGGGAACATCGCCAATTTTCACGCGGGAAAAATCCTCGGTGCGGCCGGTGCCGCCGCGCTCTGTCAGGACAGGCAAAATCTTACCGGTTTGTGCTGCGAGATGTTTGCGCAAGGCCGCCGCGCCCGCCTCGCGAAGACGCTTGGCCCTTGCCTTCACGATTTCGGGCGCGACGGCCGGCATCTTCGCGGCCGGTGTTCCGGGCCGCGCGGAGAACGGAAAAACGTGAAGATGAGTCAGGCCGCAGTCCGCGACAAGCGCGAGCGTATTTTGAAACATGGCTTCTGTTTCGGTCGGAAAGCCCGCGATCAGATCGGCGCCAAACGCGATGTCTGGCCGCAGCCGGCGCAGTTCGGCGCAAAGACGTATGGCGTCGGCGCGAAGATGGCGCCGCTTCATGCGCTTTAAAATCAGATTATCGCCGGATTGCAGCGAGAGGTGGAGATGCGGCATGAGCCGCGCCTCGCCGGCGAACGCCGCGACGAGATTTTTGTCCGCCTCGATGCAATCGATCGAGGAGAGCCGCAGCCGTTCGAGATCGGGCGTCACGCGCAAGATTGCCTTGACGAGTTTTCCCAGCGCCGGGGTGCCGCACAAATCAGCGCCATAGGAGGTGAGATCGACGCCGGTCAGGACGATCTCGCGAAAGCCCTTTTCCGTCAGGCGGCAGGCCGCGCGGGTTACGTCGTGCATCGGTACCGAGCGGGAAGGGCCGCGTCCGAATGGAATGACACAAAAGCTGCAGCGGTGATCGCAGCCGGTCTGCACCGCGAGAAACGCGCGAGTACGATCCTCGATGCCTTCGCTCAAAATCGTGGGCGCGGCCTTGGCCGCCATGATGTTGGAGACGTCCACGCGCACTCCGCCCAACGCCCAGCTCGCGGGATTGGTTTTTTCCGCATTGCCGAGCACCCGGGAAACCTCCGGCATGGCGGCAAATCGATGGGGATCGATTTGGGCGGCGCAGCCGGTGACGACGATCCCGGCGCCGGGCCGCTCGCGCTTGACGCGGCGAATGGCTTGGCGCGCTTGACGCGCCGCTTCCGCCGTAACCGCGCAGGTATTGACAATGACGAGATTGGTTCGCCCGCAAGCCAGGGCGGCGCGGCGCATCGCCTCGGACT
>JBAUNU010000176.1:0-2758 GCA_049579405.1 Methylocella sp. | reverse complement strand
GTGCACGCCCATTGGTACGAGCCGTTCAGCAGCCAGACCCCCGGAAAGCCTAGCGCTGCCGCGATTTGCGCGATTTCCGGCACATACGGCGAGCACGAGCGGGCGAGCCAGCGGCGCGCGGCTCCATCCAACGCCGGCAGGAACGGTGTTACCGCGCGCGGAAAGACCGTGAGGCAGTCTTCGCGCAGGGCACGCGCGCGAGCACGGCGTAGCTCGGCGTGGCGGAGAAGTCCGCCTTCGCCGACATCGACGACGGAAATGGCTGGCACGACAGCACTCATGGAACGTTCATCGCAAAAAGGCGCTCGAAGCTATTGGCGCGCGAAGGAGGAATAAACCAAAAAGGTAAAACCCAAAAAATATACCCGGCCGCGCTCTTCCGCTTGCGTCAAATCCCGGCTTCGTACCGGGCCGCGCCCCTGGCGGCTATCCGGCAGGAAGTTTCTGACCCAGATAGAACCTGGGTGCGGGAATTTCGTAACCCAGCGGGATGACCCGCGCGCATTTTTTCCGGGCACCCTCATTATATCCAGGCGGAGACTGCGTCATCCATGCGCAGACTTGCGTCGATTTGACGCAACTCCGCTTAGGCTGATGTTCGAGCCACTCGACGCGCGTCCGCCTCTCCTCGCCTAGCGACGGCTTGTACTAAGCAGGCGGCAATCGTATAGGTATGTAAAAGCGGTCCTTGATAAGAAACTAGTGATCATTATCAATGGATCATGTGCTGGCTTGGTTTGCGGCGGGCTCGCCCGGGACCGTCAAGCCGCCGCCGCTGACGGCTTGCGCGGTATCGAATGCGCGGTAGGCGTGCAGCGCTAGCTGGGTTCGGTTCGTCGCATTCAGCTTTTTTAACAGGCTCCGTACATGTACTTTCACAGTACCCTCCCGCATGTTGAGCTCCCTGCCGATCATCTTGTTCGATTTGCCTTTTGCGAGAGAGGCGAGAACCTCTAACTCCCGCGTGGTGACCTCCGAACCGCCCGTCGGCTCGCCATCGCCTGGTGACTCACCAATGCATTGCTCCGGGGACGGGCGGCTGTACTCAAAACCACACGATCCCGGTTGTTGCACCCGCTCGTTCGGATCTGGAGCCGACCCTGGAAGCGGGCTGCTGGCGGGAGCGAAGGTTCTGTCGGCCAATAGCACCTCATCGGCCGCCACCGCAACCTTCAGGTTTGGGGCCAGCTGCCCCGGGCTCTCCAAGTTTTGCATTTCCTTCACCTGCACCAACCCGGCCTCGCGTTCGAGCCGGTATTCTTCGACGCGCTGCCGGAGGACGGCATTGGCTTGGGCCAGTTCTGCCGTTCGCTCCTCAACGCGCCGCTCGAGTTCCGCATTCAACACTTCCAGCTGCCGCGCCTTTCGGTAAAATTCAGCGAAAACCCGAACCTTCGCCCGCAAGAGTTCGGGGACAACCGGGATCGGTACATAGTCTATCGCGCCGTGTTCGCATGCTTTGACCCTATCGATGTCGCTCAGGGCCAGAGCCGATACGAACATGATCGCGATCTTTTGGAACCGCGGGTGAGCGCGGATCATAGCCGCAAGTTCGAAGCCGTCGAGATCGGGCATCACGACGTCGATCAGGATGATCGCGATGTCATTCTTCAAAAGGCATTCCAAAGCCTCGCGCGCCGACTCCGCCCTGATCAGGTTTTCCCCGAGTTCACCCAGGATCACCTCGTAGGTCAGAAGCTTCGCGGGTTGATCATCGACGAGGAGAATGTTGACCGGGTCTTTTTGGCTCATAGTGAGGCTCTCCTAACGGTGCACCAAATGCGCAGGTTGGATTGAAGCTGCTCGGCAATGACAAGTTTGGCGCGAGCGTCTGAAGCGACGGCCTTGCGGCAGTTTTCCCGGTCGCATTTCATGACTCTCGCGGTGAACGCGATGATCTGAAATGCGGCATTGCGACGCATCACCTCCAATGGTTTGATATCCGTCCCCCGCTTGTTGGGCGATATAGCCTCGGGCGCCCTGCCTGGGCCACGCCGCTATGAAATTCGAAGAGCCTTGCGGCGGTTCCACCCGGCTGTCTTTTCGAATGTAAGAATACACTTGCAACTCTTCTAATGATCGTCGATGTTTTTAATATGATAACGGATGACAGTAATTTGACGACGATTATGACGATTATCATGGTGCGAGAGTGATCGATGTTCTCCCAATGTCGAGAACTACAAAAACGCGCAAAATGAACGCGACGACGCTCTCGATCTCGCTAGACTGCTTTTGCGTTACCTGAACCATGAGCCGTCGGCAAGCACATTCAAGCACTGTGTTCGAGATCGCTCGCTGGATTTCTGGTTTTCGCCGTCTGGCTGTTGAACACGGGCGTGGCCAGCAGGCGGCCGCCGAAGGCAACCGGAACACTTATATCAAAGAATACGCCGAATGGGGTAATTGCACCCGCGAGTTGGGGAAAATCTCTCCAAGGAGGTAGGAAATTTACTGCGCTTCTAATTGAGCGGGCAATTGCTACGCCAGCTGAGGTACTTGCAATCCGCGACTTGGTGTGTAAACCGTCCAAGGAGGTAGCAAAATACGAGGCAGATTAGCCACTATACCACATGGACTAGGCCGGTTACTCACTAAACAAATCGTAATGAAGCGTGTTACTATAGCAGACGTGAGGCAACAAGCCTTACGCCCGTAGATGGCTTTGGGTATACTGCTAAGCCTAAGATCATCCTACACCATGCAACATCTGAAAAAAAAGGACCAGTAACATGAAACTATTCGCATCGATCATTGC
>JBAUNU010000175.1:0-5575 GCA_049579405.1 Methylocella sp. | reverse complement strand
GCTTTTAGGCACGGCCGGACCAGGGGCCTTCACGTCTTCGCCCTCCTCCGCGATCACCGCGATGGGTGTATTGACCGCGACATTGTCGGTTCCGTCCGGCACCAGAATCTTGGCGAGCGTGCCGTCGTCTATCGCTTCGACCTCCATGGTCGCTTTGTCGGTCTCGATCTCCGCGAGGACATCGCCGGAGCGCACCGAGTCGCCTTCTTTTTTCAGCCACTTCGCAAGCCTGCCTTGTTCCATCGTCGGCGAAAGCGCGGGCATGAGAATGTTCGTCGCCATCTGGTGTCCTAAAATGGTCGTGCCCGATTCTTTCTCTGCCGATTATCCCAAAACATCGGTCCATAACTCAGCCGCATCCGGCTCCGCCTCGCGCGAGGCAAATTCCGCGGCCTCGGCAACGACGGCGCGGATCGCCGCGTCGATCTTCTTGAGATCGTCCTCGCTTGCTTGCTTGCTCGTCAACAAGCGCGCGCGGACCTGTTCGATCGGATCACGCTCCTCGCGCATTTTTTGCACCTCGTCCTTCGACCGGTATTTCGCCGGATCCGACATCGAATGGCCGCGATAGCGATAGGTCTGCATTTCGAGGATCATCGGGCCATTGCCTGTCCGGCACCATTCAGCGGCGCGAGCGGCGGCAAACTTCACCATGCGTGCGTCCATGCCGTCGACCTGCTCGCCCGGAATGTTGAAGGATTGGCCGCGTTTGGAAAAATCGGTCAGCGCCGAAGACCTCGAGACGGACGTGCCCATCGCGTAGCGGTTATTTTCGATAATATAGACGACCGGCAGTTTCCAGAGTTCCGCCATGTTGAAACTCTCGTAGACTTGACCTTGGTTGGCCGCGCCGTCGCCGAAATAAGTGAAGCAAATGTTGCCATTGCCGCGGTAACGGTTGGCGAACGCCAGCCCGCTTCCGAGCGGCACCTGCGCCGCCACGATGCCATGGCCCCCATAAAAATGCCTTGCCTTCGAAAACATGTGCATGGAGCCGCCCTTCCCTTTCGAGGCGCCGCTCCGCCGCCCGGTCAATTCCGCCATGACGGCCTTGGGATCCACGCCGCAAGCAAGCATATGGCCATGATCGCGGTAGCCGGTGATCGTCTGATCGCCTTCCGCCGCCGCCATTATGACTCCGGTGACGACCGCCTCTTGACCAATGTAGAGGTGGCAAAAGCCGCCGATGAGACCCATGCCATACATCTGCCCCGCTTTTTCCTCGAACCGGCGGATGAGCAGCATGTTGCGGAAGGCGGTGAGTTCCTCTTCCTTGCTGAAAGAGGCGTCCTTCGGGAGTGCGTTTCTAGCGTTCCGCGGCGCGGTTTTGCCACGGATGGTGGAAGATACGGCGGCCATGCAAAACCCTTTTGCAACGGCGGAGGCGCCGGGCGGACCAAAATAGCGCAGCTCCAAGAGGAAAGCGAGCCCTCGGGCATCGCGGCGGCAGCGTACGCACTTCGCGATTCCAGGTCCGGCCCTTTCCCTTGCCTGGATCAGGGATTGCGAGATCGCGCGCGGCCTCGACCACGCGTCCGGCATTGTCTTGCGGTATATTGGCGTCCGGATAGTGGGGTGCCGCGGCAGTAACATAGGCGTGCGGAGATCGCGCCATCTTGAGGTCTCGCGTTAGCGCTAGGATTTTTTTCCGCTCTTCAGGGCTTGGAAAACCTATCGGTTCGACCTTCATTGGACTTCCGAAGCCTGGCCTTTCAGTGAAAGATGGTAGCGCGTGAAGCCAGCGCGGGCGCGTGAAAGCGGCCCACCTTGACGCGGTCTCCCGTCGCGCAAGCCACCTTGTGCGGAAGCCAAGTCTCCCTGGCATCAACGGCTGCCCCCATGGCCAAACCAATAATCGTTGACGCTGCTACAGCGCAGACGGATATCCAATCAACGGAAGCAATCGCGCCACGATCGCCCCCAAACAGACCAGCACCACTAGCAGCTTGAGAAGCTGCGCTAGCCGCGCATCGGGACAGAATTTGTCGATGACCCAAAACAAGATCGCACCGATGACGACAATAATCAGGATCCCAATTACGAGCGTGAGCACGGCGACCTCCCTCATCGTAGCGGCAATAACCGCAAGCCTTCCCTCGGCCCCGTTAGTTGAAGAGCCTAAGAACGATCAGAAGCAAGATGGCGCCGATGGTGGCGCCGGCAATGGCCGTCACGATCCCGGTACCAGGGTGGATGCCTAATTGGGGCACCCGCCATTTACCGCTCAGGGCTCCGCGATAAGACCGGCCCTAAACCGACATCCATTGGATGATGGCCTTGTTGGCGCTGAGATTGCCAGGTTCGGCGGACATTGGCAATGGCAATTCCTCGGCCCAGGGGCTGCCACGCACGAACGCATGCCATCAGCTGAGATGCAGCAGCAATGACCAGCTTCAAGGCGGCGAACTCTTCTTGGCGCTCCGTATCCGCAAGCCACCCCGTCCCGAAACCGAGCCTCGCAAGCGTCAGGCCGATCCGCCAATAGGCGAGAAAAGGGATCGTTACCCCCGCGTTCCTTGCGCGTCCCGCGATCTCAGAACCGAAAGACGAGGATAATGCCGGCCGCCATGAGAAGGCCGCCGATGGCGCGCCAGATGTTCAGGGCGTGCACCGGCATGTTCATCAAGCCGAAGTGGTCGATGGCAAGCGAGGCGAGGAGATTCGCCGTGATAATCAGCCCATTGACCGGTCCGGCCCCGATCTTGTCGATGAGGGCGAGGCCGGCGAAGACCGCAACCGCGCCGGTGAGCCCAGCCAGCGGCGCCCACCATGGCATGGCGTTGATTCCATCGATGGTTGGCAGTGGGCGGGGCAGTACGGCGAAGAGACCGGCGAAGAAGAACGCGTTGAGCGTGAAGAGAACGGTTAAGGCGAGCCAGGGATTCGTGAGCGAGACCCGCAATTGTGCGCTCATCACCGCGCCGAACGCCTGCAGCGCGCCGGCGACGATGATCAAGGGAGTAAACCAAATTGCGCTCATGAGACCGCTCCTGCTCGCTTGCGTGATTGATCTCGGGTCATAGCCACCAGACGCCGAACAAAATTGTCAGGACCGTCAGCGGCGCGCCGACCTTGAAATAAGCCCAGAACCCAATGGCGACACCGCGCGCCTGAGCGCGCTGCGCGACGATCAGATTGGCGGCCGATCCGACCAAAGTGAAATTGCCGCCAAGCGTCGAGGCCATGGCGACAACGAGCCACGCCCGTTGCGGATCGAGCGAGTTGGCGATGAATGGCTTCAGAACAAGGACGGCGGGGACATTGCTGACGAGATTCGACAGCCCGGCCGTGATCACTGAGAGGATGGGCGTGGTTTTGAGATCGAGCCGGCTGACCGCCGCAATCATTTCTGGAGTCAACACGGTCATTTCCAGTCCGGTGACAACGATGAAGAGCCCGACGAACATGAGGAGAAGCGGCCAGTCGATCTCGCGATAGACCTTATCGGCCTTGACTCTCCGAGTGAACAGCAGCAGGGCGCCTCCGACGATCGCCACCTTGGCAACCGGTTGGCCGGCGAAGAACAAGACCATCATCGCGAGCGCGACGAGAACCGACTTGATGACCAAAGACCTATCATGACGCGCCGGACTCGTCGCAACGGCCGGGAGACGCTCCCAGGTCAGAAACTCTCGACGGTGGACGAGGGCGACGAGCAGCGCGGTCAGGACGATGCCGACGGCGGCCACCGGCCACAATGCCGCGGCGAAAGTCCCGTAGGGAATATGCGACAGGCTGCCGATGATCATGTTTTGCGGGTTGCCGGTAATCGTCGCCGTGCTGCCGGCGTTGGAGGCCATTGGGATCGCCAACAGATAGGGAACCGGATCGCGCTTGAGCCGGGTGACGAGATCGAGCACGAGAGGCGTCATGACCAGGCAGATCGTGTCGTTGACGAGAAAGGCAGAGAATGCGCCTGCCACCAGCACGATTGCCATAAGCAAGACCAGCGGATGGCGGGCGCGCGCCACGATCCAATTGCTCACCAGCCGGAAGAAGCCTGAGAGGCGCAGATTGGCGACGAGAATCATCATGCCGAGCAACAGGGTGATCGTGTCGAAATCGATCGCGCGGTAAGCCTGGTCGAGCGGGACGACGCCTACTCCGACCATGAGACTCGCGCCGATCAACGCCGCGCCGGCGCGGTCGAGCTGATAGCCAGGCAGCTTGCCGATGGCGATGAACAGATAAGTGCCTGCAAAGATCGCGATGGCGGCGATTGTCGTCTCGGCGTCCCAAGATTTTTGCCTCGCCAGGACATGGATGTGGATGCTTCGCGCGGCATTAATTCCCAGTGGGATAACCGCTACGATCACGAGGAGCGCCCCTGTCACAACGAGGGTTCCCATCACGACGAGCGCTATAGCGGCGAACGCGGCCGTGACACGTCCAATCAAATTCGGTTGGGACTCGGATTCGCGAGAATCATGCACTGACATGACCTCACTCCGCGTCACATCGTTAAGAGAGCACCGATTGCTGGTGGCGCGCCTCGGTCTCGGGTTCGACCAATTCGCTCCGCTCACCGCCCTCCGATGGGTTGCTCATGGCGTTCCCGTCGTGGTTTAACATCGTAAGTATCTGAAGCCATTCGAGCACCGCCTTTATATGGAGTCCGACCAACTTATCGACATCGGTTGGCTTTTCGGATTTGTGTTGGGCGCAATACGCGTCCACTGTCGCATCGACGTCTAAAAATGCCGAACCCAACGATCCTGCGGCCATCTCGCTAATGGCGGCGCGCCTTTCCGGACGGCAATCGAGTTCGCCGGGATCAAGACGCTCCAAGATCGCGAGCATGCGCGCATACACTTCGCCGTAGGTGTCGCCCATCGTAAAAAACGGCGCGACGCCCTGCCCCCGAAGATAGTCCTCAACAGCGCCGCCGACTCCATACACCCCTTCGGTTTGAGGATGCGGTGTCAGCAGTCCGAACGATTCATGACCGTCCGGGTCAACCCATCGGGCAAGGGGGTAAAGACGGCATGCGAGCGGCCGATCGGGATGGACGCCGCAGCCTCGTTCATTGAGAAAGACGCAAGCGCCGTTTTCCTCGCGCGTGCGAAGCACAGTTCCGCCCACCTCTGTATAACGGCCAATAAACTCCGTCGTCGAAATGCCGAGATAGCGGGAAAGACGCAAGATTTCGTAACAGCCAACACGGATCGCCTTGTAATGGCAGCACCGCTTGCAGGCATGGCAGGCATAGGAAAATGCGCTCTCCCGCTGAAGACGGAACTCGACGTCGCCGATGAGGTCACGATAAGCGATGGCGCCCTCCGCTTGATACTCAGAGTCCGTATCTATTCGTTTCCGTCGAATTTTCCTTCGCCTTTTCCTTCACTCTTGCCTTCCCGCTTACCCTCCTTTCCCTCGCGTTTGCCTTCGCCCTTTCCCTCGAATTTGCCGTAACCCTTGCCTTCGCCCTTTCCCTCGAGCTTACCCTGGGCCATGGAGGAGACGGGACGGATGCCCATCGCGACGCCGAACGTCGCCACGGCGGCAGCCAGCTCGACCGCCTTTCTGCGGGTTACAGCCTTATCGTTTTGCAGTTCGATCATTTGCCGGTTTCCTC
>JBAUNU010000174.1:0-4487 GCA_049579405.1 Methylocella sp. | reverse complement strand
CCAAAATCATGGCGCCGGCTGTCATCAACACCGGCCGAAGACGGGTGAAGCCCGCAACGACGGCGGCAGTCGTCGTATCGTCACCCGCCGCCATGCGCTGATTGGCGAAGGTCACGACAAGAATGCTGTTGGCCGTGGCGAGCCCAAGGACCATCAAAGTTCCCATCAAGGCTGGAACGCTGAGGCGAGTTCCGGTGAGAAACAATATCCAGATAACTCCGCCCAAGGCAAAAGGCTGCGCCATAACGACGATCAGAGGATCAACCCAGCTCTGAAAGTTAATAACCAGAAAAAGGTAGATCAGCACCACCGCGAATGCCATTCCGGAGAAGAGGCCATAGTAGCTCTCAAGCATGGTTTCGACCTGCCCCCTAAGCGCGACCTTTATGGTGGGTGTGTGCGTCTCGCTGGCAAGAACCTTCTCGATTTCTGCCGCAGCCGAGGCGAGATCCCGGCCCTGCACGTCGGCTTGGACGTCGAAAACCGGCATGATGTTGAATTGCGACGCGACAACAGGCACCTTGGTTCGTCCGAACTTCGCAACATTCATGAGCATCTCAGATGACTTCGCGCCCGCCGGGGTAACCGGCACGGTCCAAAGATCCTGTGCCGAATTCACACGATAGGTTGGCAATTGCACGGCCAGGAGGTAGCTTACGCCATTCGTGGGGTCGACCCAGAAATTGGGGGATGTTTGGCCGCTCGAATTCGTAGTGACAAGCACGTTCCTGACGGTCTCGTCCTCGCTAATTCCGAGTTCTTGTGCACGTGCGCGATCGACATCGATCGTGAGCGCCGGCGCGTCGGGCACTTGAAACACGTGCGAATCCACAACTCCCGGAATGCGGCTGATGGCTCCTGTAATCTTTTGGGCGAGCGCATAAGCCGCATCGCTGTCCGGCCCCGAAATTCTTATGTCGATCGGCGCGGGCAGACCGAAATTCAATACTTGATCGACGATGTCGGCGGGCTGGAAAAAAAACTGCAATTGCGGAAAGCGCTTCGGCAGTTCACGCCGCAGATTGGCAACATGGGCTGCCGTCGGAGTGTGTTTCTCCTTGAGAGAAATCAGCATTTCGCCGTCCATCGTCCCTACGGTGGCCGAATCACTCAAGGCAATATTGATACCGCTATAGGGTAGGCCGATATTGTCGAGGATGACATCAATCTGGTCCTCGCCGACGATTTGCCGGATTACGCTTTCGACTTCGGCAAAATATTGCTGTGTCGTCTCGATTCGGGTTCCCGGCGGGGCGCGCACATGAAGTCGCATCTGACCGGCATCCACTTGCGGAAAAAAATCTCTGCCGAGCTGAGGAAAAAGCGTCAGAGAACAGCCTATCAACAGGGCAAAGAACACGCTGGTCATGCCCGCATGCGCGACCGAGAAGGCGAGGGTGTTGCGATAAATCTCGCGGAATCGGTTAAACCCCGCCTCGAACCCGAGATGAAGGGCGGCCAAAGGGTTGAACTTGCGGCTCCGTGCCGGGCCATGCCGCGCCTCTTGCCCGTGCTGCTCGACTGACGAGCGCATCAAATAATTGAACAGGACGGGAATGAGGGTGAACGAAAGAACAAGGCTCGCGATCAACGCAATGCAGACAGAAAGCGACAATGGCGAAAATAGATATTTTGCCGTGCCGTGCAGCAGAAATACCGGCACAAAGACGATCGAGATCGAAAGAGTGGAAAGCATGGTCGGAACTCCGACCTCGCCGCAACCGGTCACAATTGCCTCAGTTAGCGGCTCCCCCAGTTTCACATGGCGCTCGATATTCTCGATTACAACCGTGCCATTGTCGACCAGGATGCCAACTGCGAGCGCGAAGCCGCCAAGCGTCATCGTGTTCAAGGTCTCGCCTCCGGCATAAAGCACTATCACGGCCGTTACGATTGAGAGCGGGATCGAAGCGAGAGTGATGAGCGTCAAACGCCAGTTGCCGAGAAACAGGAGGATCATGAGTCCGGTCAGTCCGGCTGCCATCGCTCCGCCCATAAGCACGCTGTTGAGCGACGCCTTCACGAACAGCGATTGATCAAAGATCGGCTTGATGTTGACATCTGGCGGGAGCAGTTTTTCGACATATGGAAGGGCATCCTTGATGCCATCGACCACGGCCAAGGTCGAAACGCCGCCGGTCTTGCGCACCGTCATCAAAGCGCCTGGCTGGCCATCGACGGCGACTGAATTGGTTTGAATCTGATAGCCGTCATGAACATGCGCCACATCACGCACAAAAACTATCCGGCCATCTACCTCCTTCACGGGGAATTGGTTGATGGCAGTGATAACATCGGGGCTATTGTTCGTCGCGAGGGTGTAGTCCTTATTGCCAATTTTGACGTCGCCAGACGGCAGGATGACGTTTTGCTGTTGTAGGGCCTGGGCGACGTCAGAAGGAGATAGACCTCGCGCTTCAAGCGCCCGCTGGTCGAGATCGACCATGATGACGCGAGGCTTGCCGCCATAGGGGTAAGGAACCTGCGCTCCGTGGACGATTGCCAGAAACGGGCGGATCGTGTTCTGGCCGAGATCGTTAAGCTTGGTGTCCGTCAAAGATGCGCTTGAGAGGCCGAGCTGGATGATCGGCACGTCGGTTGCGCCATAGCGTATGACCAAGGGCGGCGTGATATTCGCCGGCATATATTTCAAAACAACAAGCGCGCTGCTCGCCAATTGGGCGACAGCGCGTGTCACATCGGCGCCCTCATGGAGGTAGACTTTCTCCACTCCCACGCCATAGTAGCTTGTCGCCTCAATCTTGCTGATGTCATCGACCAGGGATGCAAGCTGGCGCTCGTGCAAGGTGAGAATACGGTTCTGTATGTCGAGAGGCGTCATCCCGGCATACGTCCAGACGACGCTGACCACAGGGATATTGATTTCCGGAAAAATGTCGATTGGCATGCGCAGCGCGGCGCCGACGCCCAGGATACAGAGAAGAATCAAACCGGCGACAACCGAATAGGGCCGCTGGAGCACGTACATAACTAATCTCATCTAGACACCTTGGCCGTGCAGACGGTACGGTATGATATTAGAAGCGCGACTTGATAGTTGAGACGGAGCCCGCTTTCAACACCGTCATGAGCACGCCCTTCTTGCCTTCGAGCTGAACCACGTTGGTTTGCGGCGGAGCGCTATCGTGCACATAGGCCACGTCCCGCATATAAACGACGGTGCCATTGACGACCTTGACCGGCAAATCGTTGAATTCTTCGATCCGTTCCGGAGAATCGTTGAGATTGACCGTATATTCGAACTTGCCGATCTTCTCGGTGCCGACGGGCGTAATCTGATTTTGCGCGGCGAGAGCAATGCCGACATCGTCCGCGGAAAGACCATATGAATGCAGGGCGCGCTGATCGAGATCGACCTGGACTTGCCGGACCACGCCGCCATAGGGCGAAGGCAGCGCCGCGCCCGCAGATCGAGAGCCCGTTCGCCGCGCGAGGCGGAGCGTGCGATCAAATCCAGCTTAAGCGGTCCCACCTGAAGCGTCGTGGCGCGGGTGTCGCTCGACCGGCGCAAGAGGGCCTCGACGCGCGCCGCGAGTTCATCCATCGCAAACGGCTTTATGAGATAGTCGTCTCCGCCCGCCTTCAGCCCCGGATCCGCTCATCGACGGAGGCGAGCGCGCTCACGACCAGAACCGGACTCCGAATACCTTCCTTTCGCAGGGTCTCGATCATCGACAGGCTGTCTATCCCGTTGAGAATGCGATCGACAATCAACAGCGCGGCGCGGCCGCGGCGGGCCGCTGAGAGCCCCGCCGCGCCAGTTTCCGCGATCCGCGCCAGATAGCCAAGACTCATCAATTGCGCCGCGATTTCCCGGGCCATGCCTGGTTCGCCTTCGACGACAAGGATAGGCAACCGGTCAAGCGCGCATTCGTTAGCATTTGGAGTTTCCGGATCACCGCTTTGCGGTTGTATTGGATCGCCGAGGCTAAAATCTAGTGGACTACCTGAGGACTATCAGGACAACGCTTTCGCCGGGCCGCAGCGATGGGCCGGCGCCCGCAGCGCAAATTGGCGCGATTGCAAGGCAAGAGCAAACGCAATCGGGGCAGAAATTGCCGCGGCTAGTGGGATTGGCGTGCTTGCCGCGGAGTAAGAGAATGACCGGGCGTTTGCCACCCCCCTTGGCCGCATGCTATCGAATTGCCATGCACGAGCCGTTTTCGTTTCGTCCATCCGCGGTTGCGATCCCATCACGTTTGAAGCTGTGGGCAGGGCGGATTTCTTGGGCGGCCGTGCCGCCGTTAGTCCTATTCGCGGCACGTTTCGGCCGCACCGTTATTCTATCCCGCCTACTCTCCCCTGGCGAGTTCGGCATAGCCGTCGCGATCACGATCGTCATAACTACTGCGGAAGTCGCAACCGACGTTGGGCTCGAAAAATTTGTCATCTTGAAGTCGGCCGCCGACGCGCGCCGGGCCTTGGCCGCAGCCCATGCACTCATGATTTTTCGGGGTCTCCTAATG
>JBAUNU010000173.1:0-2091 GCA_049579405.1 Methylocella sp. | reverse complement strand
TTGTCTTATGTGCTCGACGCGGGCCGCACCGATCACGGGACGGACGTGCTCAGCGAAAAGCATCTCGGCCACAAGCCGGTCCCATTCGGCGAAGTGGCGGGCTCCGGCCGCACATTCATCGGATTTGCCCGTGCCGCCATCGACAAGGCGGCCGAATATGCGGCCGGGGACGCCGACGTCACCTTGCGGCTCTGGCGCGTGTTGAAGCCGCGCCTTCCCGCCGAGCACATGACCAATGTCTATGAGACGCTGGAGCGTCCGATGATCGAGGTGCTGGCGCGGATGGAACAGCGCGGGATCACAATCGACCGCGCCATCCTCTCAAAGCTATCTCGCGAGTTCGCTCAGGACATGGCGCGGCTCGAAACGGCGATCCACGAGCTCGCCGGCGAGACCTTTAATCCTGGTTCGCCAAAACAGCTCGGCGATATTCTGTTTGGCAAGATGGGCCTATCCGGCGCCAAGAAGACCGCGACCGGGGCCTGGTCCACGGCAGTGGGAGTGCTCGACGATCTCGCCGAGCAAGGCAACGAACTGGCGGCAAGGATTCTCGATTGGCGGCAGCTTTCAAAACTCAAATCGACCTATACCGACGCTCTGCCTTCCTTCGTCGATCCGGCGACGGGGCGCGTGCACACCTCCTATGCGCTCGCCGCGACGACGACGGGCAGGCTTTCGTCGTCGGACCCGAACCTTCAAAATATCCCCGTGCGCAATGAGGCGGGCCGGAAAATCCGCCGGGCTTTTATTGCCCGCGATGGCCACAAACTCGTCTCGGCGGATTATTCGCAGATCGAATTGCGGCTCCTGGCCCATATCGCGGGCATTCCGCAATTGAAGGCGGCGTTTGCCGAGGGCCAGGATATTCACGCGATGACCGCGTCCGAAATGTTCGGCGTGCCGGCGGCCGGCATGCCGCCGGAGGTGCGCCGCCGCGCGAAGGCGATCAATTTC
Source organism: Methylocella sp. (assembly GCA_049579405.1). GTDB lineage: Bacteria > Pseudomonadota > Alphaproteobacteria > Rhizobiales > Beijerinckiaceae > Methylocapsa. The sequence goes on along the minus strand of JBAUNU010000173.1, from coordinate 1,137 downwards.
GGGATCATCTACGGCATTTCGGCCTTTGGCCTCGCCAATCAGCTGGGCATTTCGCGCGAGGAGGCCGGCGCCTGCATCAAGCGCTATTTCGAGCGGTTTCCCGGCATTCGCGCTTATATGGATCAAACGAAATTCTTCGTGCGCGAACAAGGTTATGTGACGACGATTTTTGGACGCAAATGCCATTATCCGCGCGTCACCGCGTCAAATCCCTCGGAGCGCGCTTTTAACGAGCGCGCCGCGATCAACGCGCCGATCCAGGGTTCTGCCGCCGACATCATCCGCCGTGCGATGATCCGCATGGACGATGCGCTGGAGCAGGCAAAACTTTCGGCAAATATGCTATTGCAGGTTCATGACGAACTCGTTTTCGAGGTGCCGGATTCCGAGGTCGCGGCGACGATCGAAGTGGTGCGCAAGGTGATGACCGACGCGCCGCATCCTTATTTGCAGCTCGCGGTGCCCTTGCAGGTCGATGCCAAGGCCGCGCAGAACTGGGACGAGGCGCATTGAGCAAGGCGGGGGTGCCGTCGTATGGAAAAAGATTTGGCCGTTTCTCCAAGATGAGAAGAACCAGCGGATGCTGACCTTGGTCCCGCCGGTTCGTTGCCTACGCTTTTGCACGCGGGCCCTCATAATCTGAACTTGCTTCGCCGGACAATGCCGGATTTTTTCATTCGTCGCCCGGGTTTGGCCGCGCCTTGCCCCCCGATTGGGGGTGGCCGAAAAATAAAGTTGGCTATAGCATCGGCCTTTCGGCATCGGCAGAGAGTTCGGAGGCGGTCAATGCGTTTAGCCAAGTTTGCTCTTTCCCTCGCGTGCCTATCATGGCCTGCAGCCGGGGTTGCTCAGGACTCCGCTGAGATCGGGCGCGTCGCGGACACAATGGTCCGTTTATGTGTGGCAGGCGGCCACACCGAGAGCCGGAGCGGCGGCGGCAGCGGTGGAGCCGATCTCTCGCTGCGGTCGCTTGACGTCAAGGGCAAGCTCAAGGCGGAGTTCAAGGTCGCCAAATCGAGCGCCGAGGGTCTCGTCAACGGCATCGACAACGCCCTTTCCCAGGTTGCCGCGGATCAGGCCGACAAGGTGCGCGCCTGCCTGCAGCCGGTCCGGGAGCGGCTGCTTGACGTCATGCTT
>JBAUNU010000172.1:0-2623 GCA_049579405.1 Methylocella sp. | reverse complement strand
GGCCATTTGAATGTCGCCGGACGGTTGCCCGCCACGGCCTCGGCGCTCTATGCGAAAAACCTGCTGGCTTTCGTCGAGACCCTGATCGACCCGAAAACCAAGTCGCTCGCGATCAAGTGGGACGATGAACGAGTCAAGGCAACCTTGCTCACCAAGGATGGCGGCCTCGTGCATCCAAGCTTCCAAGCCGGGGATGAGCCCGCACCAACAACCAAGATCCCAATCGGCGAAAAAACAAGCAGGAGGGCATGAGATGGCAGCAGTCGATCCGCAATTGCTGGACAAAATACAGACCGCCGCGCAGGCGGCACGGCATGCCGCCGACAGCGCGCAGGCCTATGCCGAGCAGATCGCCGCCGGCGCCTCGGCGGCGAGCGGCGGGGCGATCGATCCTATTATTTTCCGGCTGGCGATTTTCGCGCTGGCCGTGATCGTCGGCTATTACGTCGTGTGGGCGGTGACCCCTTCCCTGCACACGCCGCTGATGTCGGTCACCAACGCGATCTCCTCGGTCATCGTGGTTGGCGCCCTTCTCTCGGCTGGCATCGATCCAAGCTCGGGCGAAGGTGCGAGCATTGCCCGCATGTTCGGCTTCCTCGCGCTCACCCTCGCTTCGGTCAATATCTTTGGCGGTTTCCTCGTCACAGAGCGGATGCTGTCCATGTTCAAGAAAAAGGGCTGAAGCGATGTTGGACGGAAATATTGCGGGCCTTTTATACCTCGCCTCCGGGATCATCTTCATCCTCGCGCTGCGCGGCCTGTCCTCGCCCGAGACCGCCCGGCAAGGCAACCGGTTCGGGGTGATCGGCATGGGGATAGCGGCGGTGACCACCTTCCTCTATCAACTGCCCTGGGGGTTCGCGTCGTTTCTGTGGGTCTTGCTCGCCGTGGCAATAGGCGGCTCCATCGGTGTTTGGCGGGCCCGCACCATTCCGATGACGGCGATGCCTCAGCTCGTCGCCTTGTTCCACGCCCTCATCGGCCTTGCGGCGGTGCTCGTCCCGGCGAGTGCTCTTTACGCGCCGCAAGGCTTCGGTCTCGGCGTGCCTGGCGGCATCCATGCCACGACGCTGTTTGAAATGTCGCTCGGCGCCGCGATTGGCGCCATGACTTTCACCGGCTCGCTGATCGCTTTCCTAAAGCTCGATGGGCGCATGACGGGCAACCCCATCCTCCTCGCCAACCGCCACGCGATCAATATCTGTCTCGGCATTTTGCTTGCGATTTTCATCCTGGCTTTCCTTCCAAGCGAGGCCCATCTGCTGTTCTGGCTGATCGTCCTCGTGTCCTTCGCACTCGGCGTGCTGTTAATTGTACCGATCGGCGGGGCGGACATGCCGGTGGTGATTTCGATGCTCAATTCCTATTCGGGATGGGCCGCGGCCGCCGTCGGGTTCACCCTCGCCAATCTGGCCTTGATCATCACCGGTGCCCTGGTCGGTTCGTCCGGCGCGATTCTCTCCTACATCATGTGCAGGGGAATGAACCGCTCGTTCATCTCGGTCATTCTCGGCGGCTTCGGCGGCGAAATCGCCGTGCCCGCCGGTGCGCTGGAGGCGGAGAGACGGCCGGTGAAGCAAGGCTCGGCGGAGGATGCGGCCAAAATGTTGCTTGCCGCGAAAAAAGTAATTATCGTGCCGGGCTACGGGATGGCGGTGGCCCAGGCACAGCATGCGGTGGGGCTAATGGCGGATACCCTGAAAAGCAAGGGCGTCGACGTCAAATACGCGATCCATCCGGTCGCCGGGCGCATGCCGGGGCACATGAACGTGCTGCTCGCCGAGGCCAATGTGCCCTATGATGAGGTTTTCGAGCTCACCGACGTCAATCCAGAGTTTCCCGATGCCGACGTCGCGTTTGTCATCGGTGCCAACGACATAACAAATCCGGCCGCCAAAACCGATTCATCCTCGCCGATCTATGGAATGCCGATCCTTGATGTGGAGCACGCCAAAAACGTGCTCTTCGTCAAACGCGGCCTCGGCCCTGGCTACGCCGGCGTCGATAATGAATTGTTTTTCAGGCCAAATACAACGATGCTGTTCGGCGACGCCAAGAAAATGGTCGACAGCATCGTCAAGGCCATGGGCTGAAAACGGAGCGCAAAAGCGTGGCGCCTGCTGGTTTTCAGGCGAAGCGAACACCGGATCGCCTGAAACCTCTCCTTAAGCATTAAATACCAAGGCGATTCGACTTGAACGGATAACGCTTTGGCTAGGGGCGTATTCGCCGCAAACATCTCCGATCGCGGAAATTTGGAGGGCGACGGCGGAGGGTGATGAGGATACCGAGCGGCGCAGCATGCGCGCTCGGCAATAAGCTCGCGGGCCAGAAAAATTCAATACCGGTCCCAGCGCGACCGTCGCGGCCAAGAATCAAGGGTGGCAGGCGATCACATCGGTCTGTCCGATCGGTATTGCATCGCTTTCTCCCCAGTGCGGCGCCCGCCCGTCACATGGCCTTAAATTAGATCCAGCGCAAGTCAACCTTTGGGTCGGTAGTGGTACAGTTTGAAATCGTGGCCGCTTGACGCGACTTTGAACCTTTTCGCGTTCCATGCCATAATTCCAGCATGACAGCCAAGCGCCTCAAACGCCCTCGCGACCCTGTCCAGCTAGGCAAG
>JBAUNU010000171.1:0-1919 GCA_049579405.1 Methylocella sp. | reverse complement strand
CCGGATGGGCCGCGCCGGCGAAGCCGCGAATGCCGCGCGCGCGGCATTGCGCCTGCTTGGCGAGACGCCGGCACGACATGCGCTTTACGGGGAAGCGCTGGTTGCTGCCGCCAACGGCGTGGTGACGCCGGAAGCCAAACAATCCTTCGAAGCGGCGGCGGCGAAAGATCCCTCGGCCGCCGGGCCCCGTTTTTTTCTCGGGCTCGCCGCCGAGCAAGAAGGGGACAAGGCGCGTGCTAGGGAAATCTGGAGCAGGCTCGTCGCCGAAGCGCCGGAAGGCGCGCCTTGGGCACAAGCGATGCGCGAAAGAGTAGGGGCGCTCGGCGCGGGGCCTGAGACAACGCAAGATGGCTCGGCGGCCAAGATCGAGGCGCTACCGGAAGCCGGGCGGATGAATGCCATTCGCGGCATGGTGGAGGGGCTCGCCTCGCGCCTGGCTCAAAATGGCCAGGATCTCGAAGGCTGGCTTCGCCTTGTTCGCTCCTATACGGTGCTCCACGAGCCGGACAAGGCGCGCGCGGCGCTTGTCGATGCAAAACGCAAACTCGCGGGCGATCCAAGCGCAATCGCGCGCATCGAGGCGCTCGCGCGGGAACTCGGTCTGGAAGGTTGATCCCGCAATGACGCGCAAAAAACGCCGTCTCGTTTTGATCACCTCCGCGCTCGCCGTGCTCGGCCTCGCCGTCGGCCTCGTGCTCGTCGCATTGCGCGACAATATCGTCTTTTTCTATGGGCCGAGCGAGCTTGCGCAAAAAGCGCCGCGCGCCGGGCAAAGGCTGCGCATCGGCGGGCTCGTGAAACAGGGTTCGCTTGTCCATGAGGGCGGCCGGACGGTGCGCTTCGCCGTGACCGATAAAAAACAAGATGTCGTGGTGACCTATGCGGGGCTTTTGCCCGACCTCTTCCGGGAAGGACAAGGGGTCGTCGCCGAGGGAACGCTTGGCCAGGACAATATCTTTCACGCCGACAATATTCTTGCCAAGCACGATGAGCGCTACATGCCGCGCGACGTCGCCGACGCGTTGAAGAAACAAGGCGTCTGGCGGGAAGGCGCGGAAGCGGCAGGCATGGGCAAATGAGGATGCACCAGCCGGGCCCCTGGCGCCATGGGATGACGCACGCGCTCATGACGCCTACATCCTAGACAAGGAGAGACACATGCAACGCCGCACATTCCTTCTGACATCGCTGTTACCGGCTTTGCTGGCAGGTGCCGCCGAGTCTTCGGAGATCGAGCCGAAGCAGACCTTCGTCCTGCAGCGCGACGGCATCACATTCGCTCCTTGGGCAGGCTTGCCGCCCGGCAGCGGCGAGATGGCGAAGCTCTATGGGGATATCGACAGGCCAGGCCCCTACCTTGTCCTGATGAAATGGAACCCGGGCTGGTTCAGCGCGCCGCACAGCTATGCCACCGATCGTATTCAGATGGTCATGTCGGGCACGTGGTGGGTCAACAGCGGCGCCGACTTCACGCCGGATATGGCGGTGCCGGTGCCGGCAGGCGGTTATGTCAAGCGAACCGCGCGGACCTTCCATTATGACGGCGTGCCTCACGGCATCAAGGAGCCCGTGGTGATCGCCATTTTCGGCATCGGCCCGGTCGACATCCGGCTGGCCGATCCGCATTTGCCCGCGTGGCGACAGGTATGACTCGCGTGTCCGCAGCTTGCCCGTCGCAGAACGAGCGGCGATCGGGACATGCTAGTCCCGCAATGCGGTCCACCCACTAACGGCACGAGCTGTCTGGGCCACGACGGGCAGATCCCTTAAATTGAATATGTAAATTTTATTTTAGTCAATATTTATTATATTTAAACAAGGTTTATTTAATAAATGTGGCCAGTTGACTTGCGAATTACAAAGCGTAGCATCCGGTCATGTCGGACAGGCGGAAGGAATGGATTTGCACGATAGAGGAT
>JBAUNU010000170.1:0-1954 GCA_049579405.1 Methylocella sp. | reverse complement strand
GAGGTATGCAAGATAAGCATCCGTGGCAACAGTCCGAGCTGGATCGCCTGGCGGGCCAGGGAGAAGGCACCGGTGATGACGGCCTGGCTCGCGATGACCGTGGCGGCCGTGGCAAGGATGACCAGCGGCAAAAGAGCCCAGTGCGGCGCGAGCAGGAAAAACGGATTTTCCACCGCCGACGGATCGGCGAGAACGAGCGCCCCTTGGCCGAGATAGTTCATGGTCAACGCCGGCAGCACGAAGACCATCCACGCCGTTTGAATGGGGCCGCGGCCGAAATGACCCATGTCGGCATAAAGGGCCTCCGCTCCGGTTACCGCGAGGAACACCGAACCCAGCACCACGAAACCGAGCATCCCGTGGCCGAACAGAAACCTCAAGCCGTGGACCGGATTGAAGGCTTGAACGATGCGCGGCGCGTCGCCGATGTGGACTGCGCCGAGAAAGCCGATCGCCAGAAAAAAAACCGCCATGATTGGACCGAAGAAGGCCGCGACGCGCGCGGTTCCGCGCCTTTGCGCCCAGAACAGCGATGCCAGAACGGCGATGGTGAGCGGCAGAATAAAGTCTGAAAAAACCGGCGTGACGAGTGCGAGGCCTTCAAGGGCGGAGAGAACCGAGATCGCCGGCGTGATGGCCGCGTCGCCTGAAAACAATGCCGCCCCCGCGAGGCCAAGAAAAAAAACCGGTGCCACGCCACGGCCGAGCGCCGACTGGGCGAGCGCCAGAAGGGACAACGTGCCGCCTTCGCCCTTGTTGTCGGCATGCATGAGAAACAGCACATATTTCGCCGTCACCGTAAAAAACAATGCCCAGATGAGCAGGGACACGGTTCCAATTACCCCCGGGTCGGCCACCCCGGCGGCTTTGATATGATGAAGCGATTCGCGCAGCGCATAGAGCGGGCTCGTCCCGATGTCGCCATAGACGACGCCAAGCGACCCGAGCGCCATCGCGGCAAAGCCGGCTTTTCGCGGGACGCCGGGATCGCAGGCCTCGCGCCGGGCGGGTTCTTGCGCGATTTGTTGGCCCATTCGAATGTCCCTCGGGGCCGCCGTCATGCGCCGGTACAATTGGCGGAACCCGGGTGTTGCAATGCAATATAAGCGCTTCCCGGCCGGGAGAGAAGAGGCTGGTTTTGCCAAAAGATCCGGCGCCCGCGCCGGACTCCGTCATGCCCTCGAGCCGCGGCCGCCGGACCTGATCCAAGCTTCACGAAACACGAGCCACGAAGATGCCGCCGGGTTTGTTTTCCGCCGCCCCGGAGCTTGGATAACGTTTCATACCGGCAATGGACCATGAGGGGCGTGGGATTTTTACGGAGCACCTGGCCCGCGACTCTGCGCGAAGCTGGCGGCGTTTTGGGCGTGAACGCGGCACGGTCGAACAGACAGGGAACATGCGCTGCCCTTCCTGGCTTCCTGGCAGAGCGCGCCGCGCAGCCGCAAGCAAGGCGGCAAGGGCTGGGAATATCTGCATCTGGCCGTCGACGATCACTCGCGGCTGGCCTGCTCGAAACACGCCGCTCCTGCCTGAAATTACTGTTCAATGCCTTGCGCTTCTATCGCGATCACGGCGTCAGGGTCCTTCGCCTCATGACCGGCAATGGCGTCAGCTTCCGATCATACCGCTACACAAAGGCGTTGCGAATGCTGACAATCAAGCACAAGCGCACCAGACCCTCCAAGAACCAACGGAAAGGCTCCGAACGGGCCGCCGCGCTGTTGCCTTTCCTCCACGATTACAATGATCATCGGCCTCACTTCGGCATCAACGCAAGCCCCCCTATCTCAAGTATCCCAAGAAACAACCTATCGAGACACGACAGCTAGAGCGGGAAACTAAAGGACGCGTAGATCAAGTCGCCCCGGACCCGGTTTGGGCATCGAACTCATGAAACCACCGGACGCTAAAGTCGACCTCTTGGGCCCCCGCCTTGAGCGCATAGCTGAGC
>JBAUNU010000169.1:0-10595 GCA_049579405.1 Methylocella sp. | reverse complement strand
CTGGACGGTTCTAAAAACCTGGCCAAGTTTGAGGATTTCTGAGGAACCGGACGCGGACGGCACCGGCGGCGCTGCCGCAGACAACGAGGAGCCGGAGGTGCCGAATGCCCGCCGACGCTTTCTGCCTTCGTCTGTCGGACTGACAGTCCTGCTTGATCCAGATGTCACCACGATCGAGGCGCGTATCTCTTGGGGTGATTATCGGACCGAGCCGCGACTGCCTGAGGCGATCCTCCTCCCGGAGCCGTTGCCCGAGGAACTTGGCGAGGATGGCAAACCCAAGCACACCGAGCGGCCCCTGGTCGATTGGGTCAGGAGGCCGAAGGAAAGAATCGTTCCTCTTCCCGTCCAAGATGGCCGCGGCGGGTCCGATCATCGTGCCAGAAAGCCCTGCCGAACAACGCCGGGGCGGCGGTCTGGTGTTGGAGACGCATTCGCGGCTGTTCAGCTACACGACCCCAGACGGCAAGACAGAGCGCGTCCGCGCCCTCACCGTGTTCCTCGTCAATCGCCGGGCCACGGTGCATCGCTTCTATGCTGACGTGAGCTACGCCTTCCAGGCGCGGCTCGAACTCGTCTGTGAGACGGGGTTCCGCCCGCGGCGCGATCTCTCCGGCTATCGCGCCCAGGATTGGGACCTTGGGATCGGCGATCTGCACTACCGCGACATGCGTGAATGGGCTGTGGGCCGCAATGCGGCTGCGGGTTGGGACGCCAACGAAGACGGCGGCGGCGTCACGCATGTATGGACAGATCCTCTCCCGTCAGCGGAGGTCGAGCGCGTTGCGCCGAATGAGGACGCCGATTTCAAGGCGCGGGTCACGTTCGGCATGGAGGCGCTGGCTCAGTTGGCCGAGGGGCATGGCGCTGGACTTGGGGCGGCTTTGGCTGACCTGCCGGCCCTCTACGGGATCTGGATTGACGCCAGCTCGCTCGTGCCGCTGGGGTCGTCTGCGCGCTAGAGCTCATGCGCACCGATACCAAGAATCTCGATGAACGAGGGCGCCGCCTGCTCGGTGATTGGCCGATCGAAATCGGCCTGTGGGTCGGCTCCGATGCGTCGCCGAAGCTCGGCGGCAAGGAAAGTCAGACGAGACAACGGCCGTTAGCCGTGTGCGGCGCTACCGTAATGGGCGGGACAAGCGCGCCCCGGCGCCGCTAAAGGCTTGCCCTTGGTGCGGAACGGAATTCACGCCGTCGTCCTTCGACGATATTCTGGATGCCTGGATCGAGACTGCAGACGAGCAGGTGGCTAGCGGCAACGCGTTTGCCTACGCCCGAAAGAAGAGTCCGCATCGGCTATTGCACATGCCACTCGAACCGGAGATCGGCAACCTGGCAGAACCTCACCGACGCTTTGTGGCAGGCCGTTCCATGCGCGACGTGGAGCCAAATGTCGCCCTGAAGGTCAGGGATCCTTACGGTAACGCGATCGCAAACGCGGAGGATCTCACATGACCAAGAATGCTCAGCGGCTAAGCCAGTTGATATCCACCTTCGGTCCTGGCTCAATGATCGACCTGCCGACGCGGTCTGTCGTGGTCGGCGGACTCGAGGAGTGGGACATGAAGGGCAATGCCTTCACGACGATTCCAGAACCGCGCTTAACAATGCGGTTGGAGCAAATTCTGAAGGAGCAAGGGCGCCTTGATCCGGCGGCCAGCCTTTCGTTGCGCACCCCACCCACATCAATAGACGCTAGAGATGGCATCCCCCGTGGAGTCGCGGCCCCTATCTTTCCGACCTGGTTCGTTTGCGAGCAGGTGGAGACGAACACGCCCGGTGCCAAGACGACGCGGCGACGGCGCCCGGTGCGTTGGCAAGACCTCGACAGCAAGGGTCGCCGCAAGTTCCAATTCGATGACGCGCGCAAGAGCGACGTGGCGCCAATCCGCTTCGTCTGCGCATGCGATAAGGGACACCTCCAAGACATCGATTGGCGATGGGTGGTTCACGGTTCCGGATCATGCCATGAGCCGATGTGGGTAGAAGAGAAAGGTACCAGCGCAGACCCCGCAGACACGAGCATAGTTTGTGGATGCGGCCGCCGCCTCTCGCTTCAGGAAACATTTCAGCCCGGCCGCCTGGGCAAATGCAGGGGCGAGCGGCCATGGCTGCTCGACAGAGATCCGGAGGGCTGCGGCGACAAGCTAAAATTACTTACTCGAACCGCGACGAATACCTATTTCCCGCAGGTCCATACTGTCATCTCGTTGCCAACCGAAGAAGATGAGCTCAGCCAGCTTGTCGACGAACTCTCAGGAGATTTGGCTGGGGTTCAAACGGTCCAGGATATCGCGCAAGCGAAGCGGTTTAATCCAAAGGTTTCGGCGTCACTCGGCCCGCATTCGGACAGCGAAATTTTCGACAGGCTGCAGCGAATTCGCGACGGGGCGAGGTCCGACGCGACCCGGTCACCAAAGTTGTCAGAGTTCGATACATTCGCAAGCGGCCGCCCGGAAATTGGCAATAATCACCCGGCCGCAAAGCTATATGCTCAGACTCTTCCACGTCATGTTTGGGCCGATCCAGATGCCGAGATCGACCTTGCTGCGATCAAGAACCTCGTCGCTGTTCACCGCTTGAGGGAGGTGTCTTGCCTCTGTGGATTCACGCGTTTCGAAGCGGCCTCCACGGGTGCGGACGGCGACATCGAAGATATTCAGTTGAGTGTCCGCGGCGCACCTATCTCCCGTGATGCTGACTGGTTGCCTGCGATTGAACAGTTTGGAGAGGGGATATTCATCCATTTTGACGAAGTGGCGATTAGGCAATGGCTCGAGAAGGAGTCCACGGTGCGCCGCCACCAAAAACTCCTGGCCGGCTATGGCCATTGGCAGAAACGGTTTGTGGGTAAAGCGCCTGCTTACCCGGGGACCCCATATGTCCTTCTTCACAGTATCTCTTACGCGTTGATGGCCGAGATCGCCTTGGACTGCGGATACCCAGCCAGTTCGTTGAAGGAGCGAGTTTACGCACTTTCCGGATCCAGAACGGGCGGCGATACGGATTTGCTCCAACGATCCGGTTTGCGCGGATCATGATCCGGACGACAAAAGCGGTGATCGAGCGACCCACGGCGCGGCCTGCCATGGATGCCTCCTTATTGCTGAAACAAGCTGCGAAATGAGGAACCTCTTCCTGGATCGCAGCCTGCTTGTTCCAACCATGGCGGATGACTTGTCGCGCTTCTTTAAATAGCCGTGCCGGAGAAGCAAAGGGTCATCGCTGATCTGGCATGGCATTTCAGCACCGGTCATCGCTTGCGTAGCGCCGGCTTTCGGGCCGATACTGCGGTATGGTGGCTTCATCCCAGGGCAATCTTCGCAAATCCGATGGAATCACAACCCTCAATCATGCTTTAGGAGCACACGCATCATGACCCTCAGCATCGCGCATCTCCAGCCATTCGTCTCGCTGCTCGCCGGCATTCTCATTCTGATCATGCCCCAGCTTCTCAATTACATCGTCGCAATCTTCTTGATCGTATCTGGAATTCTAGGCCTCGGGTTGGTTCATTGATGCAACCCGGTTTTTTCGGTGGCGTGGCGGGCGCTCACCGCCGCCGGCCTTTCGGCGTGCGGACGCCATGATGAACCTCGACCTAGAGCACCTCACTTTTTCATTGGCCGATGTATCGATCCATGCGGTCGCGGCGGGGCCGCAGGACGGACCCTTGGTCATCCTCTTACATGGATTTCCCGAGTTTTGGTACGGCTGGCGAGCCCAAATCGGACCGCTCGCGGAAGCCGGTTTTCGTGTCACCGTTCCCGATCAGCGCGGCTACAATCAAAGCAGCAAGCCGAAGGATTGGCGGGCTTATGAGGTGCCGCGTCTAGTGGGCGACGTGCTTGGCATCGCCGGCCACCTTGGGCACGAACGATTCCTTCTTGCGGGCCATGATTGGGGGGGAATCGTCGCCTGGGCTTGCGCCATGGCGCATCCGGACCGCATCGGTCGTCTCGCGATTTTAAATGCGCCGCATCCAAGCGTGTTCAGGAACTATATGCGCACGCATCCAGCGCAAGTTCTGCGCAGCTACTACATGTTTTCCATGCAGCTGCCTTGGCTGCCCGAATTCCTATTCAGGGCCGCTAATTTCCGGGCTATGACGGCGGCACTCACCCGAGCGAGCCGTCCAGGGACTTTTTCAGAAGAGGATTTCGAACGTTATCGCGAAGCGTGGCGGCAGCCCGGAGCACCAACGGGTATGATCAACTGGTACCGCGCGCTGCGCACCATTGGCAAACCCATCGGCAACCCCACGATCGAACTTCCGGTAAAAATTCTTTGGGGCGCGCAGGATCGTTTTCTTGCTAGCGAGATGGCGGAATTGAGCCTGGGTTACTGTCCGAAAGGCCAACTGACGCTGCTGCCGGAAGCGAGCCATTGGCTGCAACATGAAGAGCCCGTCGCCGTTTCACAGGCTCTGAAGGAGTTTTTTGCCATGAGAGACTTGAGTGATTGAGGGCCAGGGCAGGGCTCGCTCGCGAGGAACGAAACGGGCGGCCCTGCGACATGGAGGAATACTCTGCGAATGCACGGGGGAAACTCGCCGGGCGCTCGTTGCTCCTCCCGTCCGTCGCCGGAATCTTCGTCTTCTTCGAGGGACACAGCCGTTCTCCTTTTGGCAAACATGTTGTTGCCGATAGCATCTAAGCGCGTCGCCGCCATAAAATGCACCTCAGCCCGCGATGCGGAGCGCGGACAAGGAGCGGGACGCCATGCCAGTCGCCAGCAATGGCGAACGGCTGGTGCCGGATACACGGCGGGAAGTCCCGGGCGCTCCGAAAGGTAACGAGAACGCACGTTCAAGCAAGCACGGGCGCTATGCGGCCGAATCGATTGCGAAGCGGCGAGAGATCGCGGCCCCTTTTGCAAACGATGAAAGCCCTTGCGAGGACTACGACGGAGCTGGAATGAATCCTCCACGTCGGCCATAGCGATGGATCGATGAATACCTTCGCTTGGATCAGCCGAAATCACCCTCTGATGCGAGACTCGTGACGTTGGATGTTGACAGTATTCTGGGCTGCTGCATGGATTGATCTATCGGGGTGCGTTTCCACCAGCGCTGAACCCACGCTACAAGCGCTAGGCACACCGTTTGCGCGCGTAGGGTTAATATGAAACTGCATCCGCAAGACCTGCAAAAAATCGCCCACCTCACGCTGAAGCACTACGATCAGCGTGCCGAAGAATTCTGGGAAGGCACATGCGGTCACGACGTCAGCCAGAACATTGACGCGCTGTTGCGGCATATCGAGGGTCAGCCGCCGTTCAGGATACTCGATTTTGGCTGCGGACCAGGGCGCGACCTCAAGGCGTTTGCCGAACAAGGTCACGTCGCAATCGGTTTGGAAGGCGCCGTGCATTTTGCGGCAATGGCACGGGCCCATGGCGGCTGCGAAGTATGGCAGCAGGATTTCCTCAGGCTCGAACTGCCGGAAAAACATTTCGATGGCGTGTTCGCCAACGCCGCGTTGTTTCATGTCCCGAGCCAGGAGCTGCCGCGCGTGTTGGGGGAACTGCACACCACTCTAAAGCCGGGTGGTGTTCTGTTTAGCTCGAACCCGCGCGGCCGTAATGAAGAGGGCTGGAATAGCGGACGCTACGGGGTGTACCATGATCTTGAAAGTTGGCGTCGCTATACGTCCGCCGCGGGGTTCGTGGAACTAACCCATTATTACCGTCCTGACGGCGTGCCACGCGAACAGCAGCCCTGGCTGGCGAGCGTCTGGCGCAGGTTGGCGCCCTGAATTACATCGTTTTCGTCGGGACATCCCAAGCCATCAGGCAAGCCCTCGTTTATGCTGAACGGACTTGCGGTCGAACTCGGCGCCGCCATGGAGCAGGAACGGCTCTATGTGGCGTTTTGCGACCGCCTCGACGCTGGCGAGCGCGAAAGGTAGCGGCGACCGGGCGCGAATCTCATTCTTCCTAAATTCCGCAAGCGTTCCGGAATCGCCGTCCATGAAGATCTGGATAGCCATGCTGCGTCGAAGGAAGGCATAGATATCTGGGGGATCCGGCGCCGCCGCATTGGGTTGGTTAGGAACCACTCCAGACATTGATGGCGACGGGCTGTTTCAGCCGAACAAGAAAGCCTCGCGGTTCCAGGCCGGTCAGCGTGGACCGGTGATTTTCACTGGAGGTCAACCAATGCAATGCGGTCAACGCCGCTACAGGCTAGGACGAGGTTGCCGTCCTGCGTCGCCATCATATTGCGCACCACGCCTCCCCCCGAAGGGATCTCCCAAGTTTGAAACTTCCCCGTCTTCGGATCGAACCGCACGAGGGTATTCGGGCGCACGCCCGACTCGCTGTACCACAAAATGTCCTTCACGACGGCGATCCCATAAGGTCCCGAGTTCACGCCACCAGGCGAAGGCCACTCGCTCGCGTTGCCGGTCTTCGGATCAAATCGGCCGAGATGCCCATGCGCATAGTCTGTGTACCAGATCGCGTCATCGGTGGTGATCGCGATCCGTCGCGGGCGGCTCTCTGCGTTCGGCAACGCATATTCATGAATTGTCATCGTCGCCGGATCGATACTCGCCAGCTTGTTGCTGCCGAACTCGGCGAAGACCGGAACACCCGCTGAATTCACCGCAATACCGTAGGGCAATGCGTCTGGAGTCGGCACGCGCTGCAACTTCACCTCACCCGTTTGCGGCACCAGTCTTCCGACCATGTTCGCTCTTTGCACGGTGAACCAGAGGACTCCCGTCCGGTCAAAAACGGGCGTATGCGGGTCGCGGGCCGCAGGATCCGGCAGGTGATATTCGGTGATCGTCCCTGTCTTGGGATCAAGCTTGCCGATATACCCTTGAAAGCTCGCCGTGAACCAGATGTTTCCATCCTTATCGGCAGCCAGTCCATGTGGACCCGAGTCGGGCATCGTCGTCCGATATTCATTGAAGGCACCGGTCTTCGGATCCAGCCGACCCAAAATACTCGCCATCTGGCCGGTGTACCAGATGGCACCGTCCGCTGCCGCTAGCGGATCGTGCGGAAACGACCGCGGCGTCGGCACAGTCCATTCCTCAAACGAGACCCTGACGCTCGTTGGAGCGACCGTCCCGGTCTTGCGGGCCCCGTCAGGAGCATGGTCTTGACCGCCGGCCGGAAGGGAAATGCAGAGCAGCGCAGCAATCGTCGCAGGCAGAAGTGATCTAATCGGCATAGTGGGACCTCGCGACAAATAAGTAAAACCCGGCTTCTCCCTGAGCCTCCCGCCGGCCGAGCCAAGGAACCTCGATGGTGCCGGAGCAGCGGCACGCACGAATGGCCTTCATCGACGTCTGATACGAAGCAAGAGTGCCCGGCAGTCGATTTTACACATTTCTCGGCTCTGTCAAACTGCTTAGCGAAGCACGTAGCGGATCGCGCGGTAGATCAAGCTAACGCCGCTGCGACGGTATCACGCATGTCTGCAGGGCCGATGCGCTGAAGGAATGGTGTGTTCTCTATCAGTGGTTGATCGACGAGAATGCCAAACTTCCGCCTTCAGCTCAAAGTGCGTGCCGCATCGACCGTGACGACTGCTGAAAGCCGGATCGTGGTCAACGCCTACCGGATTAATCAAGGCGAAATGCCGGACTAAGCGCGGCGACCGCGATCGAGCCCGCGGTCTTCACGGCCATCGGAGAACGCAACTCTAATATTGTTTCATACCGGTTTCAGGTGGTCTCCGACTGGCTTGTAGCGACCTGCGATGTCGGCCGGCCGCTCGATCGCGCAATATCCGGCGATCGAACGCAGCTCGGCGAAGGTCTCGACGGCTTGCCGTGACAACGGCACGATATGAGGAGCGCGCATTTTCATGCGTTCGGCAGGGATGCGCCATTCGGCAGCTTCAAGGTCGGCTTCGTCCCAGCGCGCGACCCGCAGCTCTGTTGTGCGCACGAAGGTCAGCACCGCGAGATGCAGCGCCAGTCGTGTTCGCGCTGCCCCGTCATAGGCGGACAACGCCCGCACGAATTCCGGCAAGTCCTCGCGCGGCATGGCCTTGTGATGCGCTTGCCGCCCGGAGGCCTTGAGCGCTCCCTTCAGGTCAACCGAGGGGTCGCGCTTCGCCCTGCCCGTGACGATGCCGTATCGGAAGATCTGGCCGACCGTCTGCTGCAGCCGCTTCGCGATTTCGAGCGCGCCGCGCTTTTCAACCTTGCGCAGGACCGCGAGCAATTTGGGTGGCTCTATCTCAGCGATGGGCCGCGAGCCGATCTCCCGGATGCCAACAACTCGTTTTGGGCGCCCCGCGACGCCATCGGACGACGTACAAGGCTGTATATAAAATGATACTTGGATTTAGATAGATGCTACTGGACGCCGTCGAACGGTGAATGTGGTGGGCCGGGCAGGACTCGAACCTGCAACCAGACCGTTATGAGCGGCCGGCTCTAACCGTTGAGCTACCGGCCCGGCAGGCTCCGATGGAGGCGGCATCCTCCCTTGGCCGCGGGCCGAGGGGGACGTCTCGAATATGAAAAATTCGAGGCCGACCCATGGTCATTTCGCACTGCCTTTGGCATAACGCCGGGAAGCGCGCATTAAACTTACTTTGCGGCGCGAAGCAATGGCCGCGACAGGCGCATACAAGGGAATCCAGCGATTCCCGGTCGAATGGAATTCTGCGCTCGAGCAGGAACCGCTCAATATCAATAAAGCAGGTCCTTAATCAATAAAGCAGGTCCTTAATCAATAAAGCGGGTCCTGTCGAAAAAGCACTCTTTATAAAGACCTGCTTTAACGTGGCGCCTTTTTCGCCAGAATGCGCTGCAGCGTGCGCCGGTGCATGCTGAGACGGCGCGCCGTTTCCGAGACATTGCGGCCGCAAAGCTCGTAAATCCTTTGAATATGCTCCCACCGCACCCGGTCGGCCGACATTGGATTTTCCGGGGGCTCGGCCTTGTCGTGGCGAGTGGCCATGAGAGCATTGAAAATTTCGTCGGCATCGACCGGCTTGGCAAGATAATCGAAAGCCCCAAGCTTCACGGCGGTCACCGCGGTCACGATATTGCCATAGCCGGTCAGAATGATGCCCCGCGCGTCCGGGCGCTTGGCCTTCAATTCGCGGATCACATCGAGCCCGTTGCCGTCGGCGAGCCGCATATCGATGATCGCGAAGGCGGGAGCGCTTTCGCCGATTGCCGCGAGACCTTCGGCGACCGATGGCGCGGCGGTCACCGTGAAGCCGCGCGTCTCCATGCTGCGGCAAAGGCGCGTCAGAAAGGTATTATCGTCGTCGACAATCAAGAGCGAGCGATCTGGCCCGCAACCGCCTTCCACACCTTGATCTTCGCTAGTCTTTCCCTTGACAGGCTCGGGGGGGCCGTTTTTCATTGTCCAATCGCCTCGCTTGAACCATTTCCAGGATAAGACACGACAAAGCAAGTGAGAATCAACCAATCTTGCGCGGTTTCCTTGGCTGCGAAAGTGCCCCGGCTTTGTCTTAAGTGCACGGCCGGAGTTCGGCCCCGGGCTTGGCTGCGGCACCGCTGGCAGGCAATCGTTTGGCCCCGCGCTCGAATGCCGCTCTTTCCCACAAAATCGTAACCACTGCACCGGTCGCGGGGGGCACCCGATTCTCGGTCTTAACGATCGCGCCGGAGCGTTCCAGCAGGGTCTTGGCGATAAATAAGCCCAGGCCCAGCCCCGCACCTTCGTCCGCTTTAGCGCGCCTGTCCTTCTTGGTTGTTACATAAGGCTCACCCACCCGGCCAACAACATCGGGGGAAAAACCGGGGCCGTCATCTTCGATGACCAACGTAACCCATGCCGCATTCCATTTCGCCCCGATCCGGACTTCCGAAGCGGCGAAGTCTATCGCGTTTTCGATCAGACTGCCGAGCCCGTACAATATTCCCGGATTCCGCAGGCAGGCCGGTTCCGGCCCTTGCCCATCCTCGACAATTGAAATGTGAACTCCGAAATCGCGGTGCGGACCGGCAACCTCCTCGATGAGCAGACTCAAATTCATTTCATCGAGAATATTGCCGGCGTCGCCGCCAAGCGAGGCGAGCTTGCCTAGGATGGCGCGGCAGCGGCCGGTCTCTTGCGCGAGCAAGGTGAGATCCTCTTCGAGGGGATCGCCGGCGGGAAGTTGCTTTTGAAGATCCTTGACGATGAGCGTGATCGTGGCCAGGGGCGTGCCGAGTTCATGCGCTGCCGCCGCCGCCAGCCCGTCGAGCTGCGTTAAATGCTGCTCGCGCGCGATCACGAGCTCGGTCGCGGCCAAGGCGTCGGCGAGTTTTCGCGCCTCGACGGCAACGCGCGACGCATAAATCGCGATGAAGGCCGCACCAAGGACGATCGCGATCCAAATCCCTATGTCGTAGATCAAGGGAAGCTGGAGCTGCTCCCCCGGAAACCAAGGCAGCGGGTAGTGCTGGAAGGTCAGGGCCGATACCGCGCCGATCATGAGAAGGGTCAGGATCAAAGTGATACGGCCCGACAGCGACACCGCGGAGATCATGATCGGCGCCAGGTAAAGCATCGAAAAGGGATTTTCGATTCCTCCGGTCAGATAGAGAAGAGCCGTCAACTGCAGGATATCGTAAGCCAGAATCACCGCGGCCGGCGCATCCTCCAGC
>JBAUNU010000168.1:0-3580 GCA_049579405.1 Methylocella sp. | reverse complement strand
CAAGATGGTGCGGCGCGGCTCTTCGCCAGCCGATGCCGCACCGCCCCGTCTCGAGAAAATTTTTGCCGCGGCTTCCCCAGCAATATATGTTCAAGCCCGGCGGGAAGTTCCAACCTCAATTCAACAGTTGGGAGGAAACGATGCACCGGACCGCTCGATATGCAGTCATGGCGGGAATCTTCGCCGCCGCGTGCTCGATCGGCGCGGCGGTTGCGCGGGCGGACGAGACCTGCCTCTCGCCCTATACGGCCGCGCTCATCAAGGGCCAGGAGGCCTATCTGCATGTCTGGACGCTGGGTGAAAAGGGTCTCGGCGACGAGTCCGACAAGCTTGTCACGATCGACGCCGACCCCAAATCGAAAACCTATGGCACGGTAATCAACAGCGTGTCCGTCGGCGGGCGCGGCGAGGCGCATCACATGGGCTTCACCGACGACCGCAAATATCTCTGGGCCGGGCGCCTCGACGACAGCAAGATTTTCGTCTTCGACGTCGGCACCGATCCCTCGAAGCCAAGGCTCGTGAACACAATCGGGGACCTCACCGGAAAGACTGGCTACGTCGGCCCGCATACATTTTATGCCATTCCCGGCCGCATGGTGATCGGCAGCTTGTCGAACGATAAAACCCGCGACGGTGTGACCGGCCTCGCGGTCTATAACAACAAAGGTGAGTTTCTCTCCGCGCATCCAATTCCCACCGATAACGGCGGCGACGGCTACGGCTACGACCTCGCCATCAATCCGAAAAAGAATGTGTTTTTGACGTCGAGCTTCACCGGCTGGAACAATTACACAATGGACCTCGGCAAGCTCATCAAAGACGCCGAGGCGATGAAGCATTTCGGCAACACGATGGTGCTGTGGAACCTCAAATCCATGCAGCCGGAAAAAATCTTCAGCGTTCCCGGCGCGCCGCTCGAAATCCGCTGGTCGCTGAAAGAGGGCGACGATTGGGCGATCACCGCCTCGGCGCTGACCTCGAAACTCTGGCTCGTCAGCCACGGCGCCAACGATGAATGGCAGGCCAAGGAGGTCGGCACGATCGGCGATCCGGCCAAAATTCCGCTGCCTGTCGATATTTCGATTGCGGCCGACGCCAAGACTCTTTGGGTCAACACGTTCATGGACGGCACCACCCATTTGTTCGACATTTCCGATCCGGCAAAACCGGTGCAGGTTTTTGAGAAAGTCACCGGCACGCAGGTCAACATGATTTCCCAAAGCTGGGATGGAAAGCGCGTCTATCTCACCTCCTCGCTGCTGGCGAACTGGGACAAGAAGGGCGCCGACAACGAGCAGGTCCTGCGCGCCTACGAGTGGGACGGCAAGGATTTGAAGCTCAAATTCGAGGTCGATTTTTTTGGCCAAAAGCTCGGCCGCCCGCATCACATGAAATTTTCGGGTCCGCTCGAGAAGGCCTCGCTCGGCATGCCGGGCCGCGCGGCATCGCGGTGACGAAGGCAATGGCGGGAGCGCTTTTGTTCAGGCCGTGGTGCAAGAACTTGATCGCGGCGGCGGGGATTTTCGCGGCCGTCCTGCCGCTCCGCGCGGAAAAGTCCGCGGGCCTGCCGCCGCCGCCCGGAAGCTACACGCTCGATCATATTCAGCGCGTGCCCGCGGGAATCGTGCTCGAAGGCACGAAGATTCCCCGCGCGCTCTCCCGCTACACGACCGGGACGATCACCCTTTTTGCGTTTTTTTATTCCTATTGCGCCGATCCAAATGGCTGTCCGCTGGCCTGGGACGCGTTCGAGAAAATCCGCGAGGAGATCATCGCGCGCCCCGGACTGCACGGACGAGTCCGGCTCGTCTTCATGAGTCTCGACCCGGCGCATGATAAGCCGGGGACGCTCATGGGTTTTGCCCGCCGCTACGAAGCGGGCGCGTCGATCGTGCCCTGGCATTTCCTCACCACCTATTCCAATTTGTTTCTAAAACCCGTGTTGCGCGACATGGGCGAGGAGATCTCCATCGACCGCGACGCGCCGGGCGGCGTGGTCATAAATCATCTCCCAAAAGTGTTTTTGATCGATAAGCAGGGCTTTGTCCGCGAGATCTATTCGAACCAATCCCTCGATGCCGCCATGATCCTTGGCGACATCAAGACGCTGCTGCTCGAAGAGTCGCAGGCCAACGGACATCGGGAATGAGCGTTGGTTGAAGGAACGGGCCGCACCTCCTCGCGCTGCCTTGATAGCCGCTGGCTCAGCTTGGCGTCGAGGTTGCAACACGGACGCCGGCGTGGGAAAAGTCGCCGTGCCTCGTGCGAAATGACAACCAAAAAGTACCAGGCGGTTGTGGAACACAGCGCTAAAATGCTGTAAACACCACAGGATGCGGGCGTAGTTCAATGGCAGAACGGCAGCTTCCCAAGCTGCACACGAGGGTTCGATTCCCTTCGCCCGCTCCAACGCTTAGACGATCTCGTGCGTCACCTCATCGACGAGCCGCGCCGGTCTTCTCGTCGATCCACTCGCGGACGCGCGGAAAAACCTCCGCCAATCCCAACACGAGATGCTTGCCGCCGGATATGAGCATGAACGTCTTCGGCTCATTGGCGAGTTCGAAAAGCCGCCTGGCCAAGTGTATCGGAATGACATCGTCTTCGTCTCCGTGCACGACGAGGATCGGAATATGCACGTTCTGGATCACGAGGTCGGAGCGAAACCGATCGAACATCAACCAATTCACCGGAAAGATCGCATAATGCGCCGCAGCGACCTCCACCGCCGACGAATACGGTGAATCGAGCACGAGAGCGGCAGCATTATGGGTCGCCGCGAGTGCGATCGCGACGCCCGTGCCGAGCGATTCGCCCATCAAAACGATACGATCGCCGCCATATCCGCGCGCACGCGCTTCCAAATAGGCGGTTTCGCCATCCGCCATCAGACCCTTTTGTGTGGGCGAGCCGGTCGAGCCGCCATAGCCGCGATAGGATATAGCGAGAAGCCCGTCTCCGCTCGCCGTAAGCGCGCGAAACCGCGGAACGCGATCGGCCAAAGCGCCGCCATTGCCGTGAAAATACAAGATCAGCGGATGCCCGTCCTTTGCCGGAACATACCAAGCGACCAGCGTCTCGCCGTCATCGGTCGTCAGACGCAGATCTTCGACGCCATTCATGCCGGCTTGCGCGGGATCGACCAGGCGACGATCTGGAAAATATTGAAGCCGGCGCTGAAAGATCGTCATGCCGGCAGCCGTCAGAACATAAATCGCGACAAAGGAAGCGAGCGGCCATTTCCATACGGTCATGACGATCTGCTCCCTTCAAACAGGGTATCCCGGCTGGCGACTCTATCCGGAGCCCGCGCATGCCTATTGGTCATAATCAACGAGAACTTGGTATAGGGCTTGCTCCCGGACACCGCCCTTCGGCTTCCGGATACCCCAGCAAAATGCTATTATTCACGCCAATCCTTGGTCATCTGGAGAATTTCGGTTGAAGCCGGCCATCGAAAAACTCGTAGCCTTCGCCGATGCCGGCGCGGACTGCCTCTATGCCCCAGGTGCGCGGGACCGACACGATATCGCAGAGCGGGTCAAGGCCGTTGCACCCAAACCGATCAACATCGTGA
>JBAUNU010000167.1:0-5284 GCA_049579405.1 Methylocella sp. | reverse complement strand
ATCCTACGACGACATCCTCGACCATTGCTGCTTCGCCTGGAATAAGCTCATCGACATGCCCTGGAAAATCATGTCCATCGGGACCAGGGTCTGGGTCTACCGGTCATGATCATCAAGACTTGGTATTCGTCGATCGGATGCGAAGCGGCCGTCGCCCGCATAGCTACGCATGTTCCGAAGCGTGTCTCAGCTTTCTTGTCCCGGCGGCGTGCTCGACCGCTCTTTGGGTGCCACCTCGATCAACTTTGCCGGACGCGCGGAGCCTTGCCCCGACTTTCTCGGTTTGCTGCGTGCGCTGATGATTTTTGGCCTGCCTTTCCAGTTTCGCGATGCGGCCGCTTTATCACCCAAGATGGAGACCTGCCATTTCGACGCCAGACTGGCGGGTCCTGTCGCTCGGCATCAGCTTACACGACTCCAGCGAGCCAGGGCGTCATCCCATCATCGCCGGCAATTGTCCTAGCTTGGCGTTGATGCGTAAAGACACGAAGATCAGTGCAACAGGCCGCGGGCCGCCTGTTGCGCAAAACGTGCTTTGGGTTGAAGCGCCTCCGGCTCCGGCGTCGCCGTTTCCTCAAAAAGTTCGGCAAGTTTTTCGGTCATCGCGCCGCCGAGTTCCTCGGCGTCGACGATCGTCACGGCACGGCGATAGTAGCGCGTCACGTCATGGCCGATGCCGATCGCGATGAGTTCGACCGGCGAGCGCGTCTCGATCTCCTCGATGACGCGGCGCAAATGCTTTTCGAGATAATTGCCGGGATTGACAGAGAGCGTCGAATCGTCGACCGGCGCGCCGTCGGAAATCATCATTAATATACGGCGCTTTTCGGTCCGCGCGAGCAGCCGCTTGTGCGCCCAATCGAGCGCCTCGCCGTCGATGTTTTCCTTGAGCAGACCTTCGCGCATCATCAGCCCGAGATGTTTGCGCGATCGCCGCCAGGGCGCATCGGCGGATTTGTAAATGATATGGCGAAGATCGTTGAGACGGCCGGGCGAAGCTGGCTTATTTTCGTGCAGCCAGGCTTCGCGCGATTGGCCGCCCTTCCAGGCGCGGGTCGTAAAACCAAGTATCTCGACCTTGACGCCGCAACGCTCCAGCGTGCGGGCCAAAATATCGGCGCAGGTGGCAGCGACGGTGATCGGGCGCCCGCGCATCGAGCCGGAATTATCAATGAGCAGCGTCACCACCGTATCGCGGAATTCGGTGTCCTTCTCGCGTTTGAACGAGAGCGGCTGCCGCGGATCGACGATGATGCGCGGAAGCCTCGCTGGATCGAGGATGCCCTCGTCGAGATCGAACTCCCAGGATCGGCTCTGTTGCGCCATCAGGCGCCTCTGGAGACGATTGGCGAGGCGTGCGACAATTGAGGAAAGGTTATTTAATTGCTTATCGAGATAGGAGCGCAGCCGTTCGAGTTCCTCGGCGTCGCAGAGGTCTTGCGCCGCGACGGCCTCGTCATATTTCTTGGTGAAGGCCTTGTAGTCTGGGCCGCCGGGTCCGCGCGAAGCTGCGGGCGGACGGCGCGGATCGCCGCCTTCGCCGGACGGGCTGTGTTCGGCGTCCCCCTTGGATTCGCCGGCTGGCGCTTCGGCGGCTTCCATCTCGCGTTCGTCCATCGGATCGGAGGAATCCTCGACTGTTTCGCTCCGGCTCGCGTCGCCGGGGTGATCTCCGGCCCGTTCCGCGGGTTGGTTTTTCCCGGCGCCATCCGGCTCGCCGGCGTCGCCTTCTTCCTCTTCCGGATTGGTGTCGAAGCTGCCTTCGTCAATCATTTCGAGCGCCGTCAACAGCTTGTGGACGGCAACCGCGAAGGCCCGCTGATCCTCGATCTCCCGCCCAAGCTTGTCGAGATCGGCCGCGGCGCGTTCCTCCACCCAGGGGCGCCAGAGATCGACGATCCTTTGCGCATTCTTGGGCGGCATGAGCCCAGTCAAACGCTCGCGCACGATCATCGCGAGCGCCTCTTCGAGCGGCGCCTCGGCGCGGGCCGCGATATCTGCATAGCGGGCGCGCCGAAAGCGGTCGTCGAGCATTGCATCGAGATTGTCCGCAACGCCCGGCATCCGGCGCGACCCGATCGCCTCGACGCGCGCCTGCTCTACGGCATCGAAAACCGCGCGCGCGACCGGTGCTGGCGGGGTCAGCCGCCGGTGTACGTCCTTGTTATGGCAGGCTAGCCGTAGCGCCATCGAATCGGCGTGGCCGCGCAAAATCGCGGCTTCCCGTGCGTCGAGCCTGCGGGACGGTTCCGGAAGCCGCGCCTTGGCGCTCGCGCCTGACCAGACCAGACTCGGCCGCTCGGCCGCGAAAGCGACCTCTATCGCCGGCATTTTCGCGAGCGAGCGCATGCATCCGGCGACCGCCCGCTTGAACGGCTCATTTTGGACTTGCAAGGTCGCGGGCGGCTTCTTGTTGGAACTCATCACAGTGGTTTCTGCCGCGGCTCTGTAAAAATCTAATCCGAGGGCGGCGGATGCCCGGGGGCTTCAACTCATGACGACATTTATCGCGCTCTCCGGCAGCTCCTGGCCAAAACAGCGCTGATAGAATTCCGCGACGAGTGTGCGTTCCAATTCGTCGCATTTGTTGAGAAAGGTCAGGCGGAACGCGAACCCGACGTCACCGAAAATTTCCGTATTCTCGGCCCAGGTGATCACCGTTCGCGGGCTCATCACGGTAGAAAGATCTCCACCGATGAACGCGTTGCGGGTAAGCTCGGCGACGCGAACCATCTTGCTGACCGTGTCGCGGCCGTGCTTGGTTGTCTGGAATCGCTTGGCCTTGGCAAGCACGATATCGACTTCCTTGTCGTGCGGCAGATAGTTTAAGGTCGCGACGATCGACCAGCGGTCCATCTGTCCCTGATTGATTTGCTGGGTTCCATGATAAAGCCCGGAGGTGTCGCCAAGGCCGATCGTATTTGCTGTCGAAAACAAGCGGAAGGCGGGATGCGGCCGTATCACTCTGCTCTGATCAAGGAGGGTGAGGCGGCCCGACACCTCTAGGACACGCTGGATAACGAACATCACGTCGGGCCGGCCCGCGTCATATTCATCGAAACAAAGCGCGACGTTGTTTTGCAGCGCCCAAGGCAGGATGCCATCCCTGAACTCGGTCACTTGCAGGCCGTCCTTGAGGACGATGGCGTCCTTGCCGATGAGATCGACGCGCGAGACATGGCTATCGAGATTGATGCGCACGCAAGGCCAATTCAGCCGCGCCGCGACCTGCTCGATATGGGTCGATTTGCCGGTGCCGTGATAGCCGGTGATCATCACCCGGCGATTCTTAGCAAAGCCCGCCAGAATGGCGAGGGTGGTATCGCGATCAAAGAGATAGTCCGGGTCGGTGTCTGGAACATGAGGATCCGCGCTTGAATAGGCAGGCGCTTCCATATCGCTGTCGATCCCGAACACTTGGCGCACCGAAATCTTCATGTCGGGCAGGCCGCCGGTGGCCGCGCTTTCATCGATGATCATGCCCGCGTTCGTCCTTCGTGCCGGGCCGAGCGCAAACGTTTGGAGCGATCGTCCAATTGTCTCCCGAAAGGGCTCCAAGAGGTTCGATGAGCGCCGGTGAAAACTCCATCGAGCGGGCGGAAAGCGTCAGACATGCTTCACCGACTTCAGGTAATTATAGGCGCGGATGATTTCGCGCAATTTGTCCTCGTTCGACCGGTCGCCCGCGTTGGCGTCGGGATGGAGGCGTTTTACCAAATCCTTGTACCGGGCCTTGATCACGGCGATGTCCACGCTCTCGTCGAGACCCAATTGGTCCAGGGCTTTTAAGGCGGCCGACCCGTAACGTGGTTTGCGCGACCCGTCGCTAGAATGGCGCCCGATGTTCGATTGAAACATCCCCAGCGGGTCGCCCGTGCGCGACGGATTGCCGTCCTCCACGCGAAAACTCTTGGCCCCGCGGTTCCCGCCCATCGACCACGTCGGGCGATGGCCAACCAAGGCGTCGCGCTGGTAAAGGGCCATTGCTTCCGCGCTCATGCCGTTGAAATAATTATAGGTGGCATTGTATTCACGGACATGGTCGAGGCAGAAGCAAAAATATTGACCCTCTCGAAAACGGCCCATCGGCGCGCGGAACTCGCCCGCTTCGCTGCAGCCCGGATGCTGGCAGCGAGCCTGATCTGGGCGCGGCGCCTCCCTGGGTTCGGACTTGACCCTAATGCGGTCGAAGAGACGTGATTTTAAATTCATGGCATCGGCATTATGAATGTCTTGGGGGTGGCCGCAAGCGGCTCGATACGGTAAAATGACGATAAAACCGCCGGAACGGCGGCCGTCACGCTTTTTTAGGCTGCCTCGCGATGGACGCGCAAGACGACATTACCGCGGGCGATCGCATCAAGGCGAAATTACAGGCCGCCTTTGCCCCCGGCTCCATCGACGTCATCGACGAATCCCATAAGCACGCGAGCCACGCTCATGCCACCAACCGGCCGGGCGCGGCCGCGAGCGCGGGGGGAACCCACTTTCACGTCAAAGTAGTCTCGGATGCCTTTAGGGGCAAGAGCCTCGTCGAGCGCCATCGTGCGATCAATCATCTCTTGAGGGCTGAATTCGATGCCGGCGTGCATGCCTTGGCGATCGAGGCCAAGGCGCCGGGCGAATGAAGTCCAGCGCGCGGCCAGGAATCCGGGCCAATTTCCTTAACGGCCTCCGCCCGGCACTAGGAACCATCCTGGCGGCCAGCAGCTCGACGCGCGGATGAGTTGCCGGACCATCGACGACCGCCGCCAACGTCGAATCCTGATCATCGGTGGCCCCTTCGTCGAAGCTCCGGTTGATCCCCCCCAAAAGGAGTGTCGATCATGTAAGATTGCGCAAATCGACACAGCGTGGGGGCGTTGACATGCAAGTAAATGTGAGCGCTATATGCGCGCCTGCCAGGCACGAACTGCGTGCCTGCCTCCTCTCCTGTTCCCGATTTCGATGTTGAGCCGCGCGCCGGTAATGGCGCGGGCGCCGCGCTGCGAGAAAGCGCCTGCTCCTTTCGGGCTATACATCGAAAGCATCTTGACCATCAACGAGGCGCGCGCCGCGCTTGGCCGGGCGCCGCTGATGGGAGCTTCGGCGAATCGGCCGTTGACGCTGAACAACGCGGGCTTTGTCGCGCTGCCGGAATAGCTGGAACCGCGAACCTCCGGCTTTTCAAATTCCCTCGTTTGGATTTTTGCATGCACGCTCTTGTCTTCGGCAAGGCGCGGATGGCCGCGCGCACGCTGCTCGCGCGTTTGGGTCATGTGTGGATGTAGCCGGGGTTCCACTG
>JBAUNU010000166.1:0-4433 GCA_049579405.1 Methylocella sp. | reverse complement strand
GTTCCGCCACCGCGCCAGCAAATCGATGGAAACGTGGTAGCCTTCGAGGCACTGTCTGACGCGCAGGTTCTCGTGCTTGGAGCCGACCGGAATCTGTGGTTTGAGCACGGGCCGTTCGGCAAAGTTCCGCCGCTGCGCCAGCAAGTCGATGGAAATGTGGTAGCCTTCCAGGCATTGTCTGACGCGCAGGTTCTCGTGCTTGGAGCCGACCGGAATCTGTGGCTCGAGCACGGGCCGTTCGGCAACCTTCCGCCAACGCGCCAGCAAGTCGATGGAAACGTGGTAGCCTTCCAGGCACTGTCTGACGCGCAGGTTCTCGTGCTTGGAGCCGACCGGAAGCTGTGGCTTGAGCACGGGCCGTTCGGCAAAGTTCCGCCGCCGCGCCAGCAAGTCGATGAAAACGTAGCCATCGGGACTCCCGGCTTCTCATCGGGTGAGCTTACTGCCAGCCCGACGTCGATTGTATTCAGCCGCCATATGGCGTTGGCTTTACTCAGGACCCAGTAGTGCGACTATAAACGCGTCCTCGTAGTGTTAAAAAGTTAAAAACGGTGAAGCCGGAGCGGATAGCGCGGCGGTCGTGACCGACATTTCGCTGAATACCGATCCCGAGCAACGCACGCGGGATTGGGTCAAGACGACGCGCGGCTTGCGTCCCCGGTCTTAGCGAAATTTCTCAAGGGACCGCCAGTTCCCTCGAGGCGATTCGCTTCCCTATTCGCCCAGCCAAATTTTCGTGCCGAGCTCGGTGGAATTGTGAACATCGAGAGTCTGATAGAGCCTTTTCGTGAGATCCGCGTTGGATGCCGAGTTCGTCCGCGATCGCAGGTTTCGGCTTGCCAAGGGCAAGTTGAATGCCGACTTTCGTCTGCGTTGGCGTGGCGCCGCTTTCCCGCAACACGCGAGCCGCATGGGCAATGGGGTGTTCGTGGAGTTCGATCGTCACCGCTATGAGACAGGCTTTCGGATCCCTGGCGGCGTCCGCCGGAAGTGTGCCCGCCGGCACGAGCCATTTCGCTTCGAGCGTGAGAACGCCGTAGGCGGTCGAAATCCGCATGCGCGGCGGCGTGTTGGAAGTTCCGGTCGCGGCACCGGTGATCTGCCGGATGAGCTTCAGAAACGGCGCGGGCATCCTGTCGCGTACTGGGACGTAGCACGTGTAATTACCCGGCTCTCCCGCGAGAATTAGGAGCAGATGTTCGACGCCGGTAGTCTGGTGGACGAGCCTCGCGTCAGAAGTCACGATCAACTGACCGCTCAGTACGGTTGGTCCTGCCATGCATATCGGAGCCTTATCCCCTTGGCGCACATCAGCGGACGGAGACCGCCGGAATGCGTGCGCGAGCCAGGGCCGCAGCCGGTCGAGGCACTGAACGTCGTCCACCATAAAGTGGCGGGCGCTGCGGGGACGCAGCAGTTGAACAATTCCAATAGTCCGGCCGCCGTCGCCGATCATCGCGTCTAAAATCCAGCAGGAATCGAGCGGAGCCTCTATTTCCCGGTAATAGCGGCTTTCGAGGTAGTCACAGCCTTGCACGGCCAGCGCCCAGCCGATGGCAACCGCGCGCAAGCCAGGCCCAAAAATCAGGGACAGAGCACACGATGGATCATCCATAAACGTCCACAACCGCTCCCGATAGAGCGTCGCTGCTTCTGGGTGTTCGGCGTAGAAACTGCCCATCGTGGCATCGGGCTCTATCAGCCCGACACGCGACCAGCCGTGCGGAATGATCTCATGCAGCACCGGCACGACGGCGATCATCGCGTTCTCGGGCGGCAGCCCGAGGCAGCACAAGGTCTTGAGATGCTCGACCGCCCCCATCGGTCCCTCCGGCGTTGCCGCGCGCCCGGAACAAATAGCACCAACCGCTCCCCCCGAACAGGGGGAGCACTGGGCCCGGGATTCTGCTCGAATCGCTGCGCCGGCGAGGAAGTTTACTCCCGCCGAGCGTAGCTTCTTCTTTTCACGGAGGACGTTATGAAAAATTTTCTCCTAGCCTTGCTGACCGTCATAGGCCTGAGCGGAGCCGCCCTTTTGGTCCAATCAAATTCGGCGGCGGCGACCCCACCGGATCCCTGTATCGGCGGGTATGGCGAATAAGCAGCGTCGCGCCGGCTTAAGCCAGCGTAAGCATCACGACGGCGCCGGGAATGGTACACCTGGTCCCGTCGTTGGCCTGCTTGACAACCCGGTTTCCGGCAATGGCAAAGCATGACTATCTCAAGCGGGCTTGTCGAGGAGACCCGCGGCGCCGTCAGCCGCGCCGAACAACAGCCTGCGACCCGTATCGTCCCAAGCAAGCGCGCTAATTGCCCTACCGTCTGCCGGCGCCGCGCGCACAAGAATCTCGGCGCCATCGGGGATCCGGCAAAGCAACAAAAACCCGTCCTCATAGCCCTGCGCCACGACAAGCGATTTTGGGTGAAACGCGACGCACGTGACTTTCGCGCGTCTCGCGCCGCATTCGAGCGGGGCTTTGTTGATCGGCCCGCCCTTATCCTTGAACGGCCAAATAATCGCGGCATCCGCACCCGACGTCGCCAGCCAATGGCCATCGAAGGACCAGGAGAGCGAGCGCGTTTTCGCCGGATAGCCGCTCATGCGCATGTCCTTTTTGTCGGCGACACGCCAGGCATGCAGCGTGTTTTCCTGCATGGACGTCGCGAGAAAACGCCCGTCCGGCGAAACCGCTATGGAAAGATGCGAGCCTTTCCATTTGAAGTGATCCGGCGGCGCGGCGGCATTCGGAAACCATAGGGTCGCGCCATCGTAATGCGCGATCGCGATCCGGTAGCCCTTTGGCATGAAGGCGAGCCCGCGCACGCTCGACGGCGCCGCAAAGGTTTTTATGCCTCCAGCGGGATCGCGCGCGCACACATTCTTGCCGCTCGACCAGGCGACCGATCCGTCATCTCGCGCGGCGACCGCATCGATCCATTTGCCTTTTTCATCCGCGATCTCCTGAACGCCGCCATCCTGGGAGGCCGCAACCACCCGGCCATCATCGCCCCCGCTGATGAAATTGTCCCCGGCCGTAACAGCGACAAGGATGGAAGCACCGGGATGCGGCGCGATGCGCTGCTTGGACGCGGGCGTGGCGAGCAGCACGGTGCCGTCGTCGAGCGCCAGCGCTGGAACTTGTCCAAGAAAACCCGCCGCGGCAACCGGTGCGCCGGCATCGAGCGGCGTGACGTGGGCGGCGAATGAGGCGGCCATGATCTTGTTCTTTTGCGCCTTTACGTCCCGGCATCGCTTCAAGCGTCACGCCGCGCAGCCCAAAAACCCCTGGGTGATCTCGTCTTCTTTCAGATTGCGGCCGATGAAGACGAGCCGGCTCAGGCGCTTTTCCTGCGGCTTCCATTCGCGTTGGAGATCGCCGTCGAGAAGCATGTGCACGCCCTGGAAGACGAAGCGCCTCGGCTCCCCCTTGAATGCGAGTATGCCTTTCGCGCGCAGGATCGACGCGCCCTCCTTTTGCACATAGTTTTGCAGCCAGGGCATGAATTTTTCCGGATCGATATCGCCGTCAATAGACAGGGACACCGATTGCATGTCTTTGTCATGATAATGTTTTAGGCCGGGATGCGCGTGCTCATGCTCATGCTCATGCTCATGCTCATGCTCATGCTCATGCCCATGCCCATGCCCATGCCCATACTCATAAACGTGATCGTCCTCGCCATCGAGAAATTCCGGCTCGATTTCGAGGATGCGGTCGAGGTCGAAGGCGTTGCGGCCTAGCACGGCCTCGAGCGGCACGCCGCAATTCACCGTCTTGTGCAGCTTCGCATAGGGATTTATCGCGCGAATATGCGCCTCCACTTCGCGGAGTTCATCCGCGCCAACGAGATCGGTCTTGTTGAGGATAATCACATCGGCGAAGGCAATCTGGTTCTTGGCCTCCGGCGCGTCCTTGAGCCGTGCGCCGAGCCATTTGGCGTCGGCGACGGTGACGACCGCATCGAGCTGAGCTGCCTCGCGCACATCGGCATCGACAAAAAAGGTTTGCGCCACGGGGGCAGGATCGGCAAGGCCTGTCGTCTCGACGAGGATCGCGTCGAACTTGCCCTTGCGCTTCAGCAAGCCTTCGACGATGCGGATGAGATCGCCGCGCACGGTGCAGCAGATGCAGCCGTTGTTCATTTCGAACACTTCCTCGTCGGCGCCGACGACGAGATCGTTGTCGATGCCGATTTCGCCGAATTCATTGACGATCACCGCGAATTTCCGGCCGTGGTCCTCGGAGAGAATGCGGTTCAAAAGCGTCGACTTGCCGGCGCCGAGATAGCCGGTGAGCACGGTGACGGGAATCTTTTCAGCCATGCGGTACTCCAGCAGCAGGTCGTCCGGCCGCGCTGCGCCGCTTGATGGAAAGCGCGGCAGATGCAGAAAACCACAGGTTTTCTCGGCACGCTTGTCTTCAAGTTGCACA
>JBAUNU010000165.1:0-2247 GCA_049579405.1 Methylocella sp. | reverse complement strand
ATCAATTGGATTGAGGAATTTTCCTTCCGAGATCTGATAAATTCGTTTGACATGATCAAGCTTCGGCAACCTTTGTTGAAGGGGCGAACTGACTACATGTCTTCGGCATTTACGCATACCGGGTTTGTGCCGCTTCAAATCTATGGAAATCAGGTTGATCAGCGCCGGTGGAACGCAAACGAGTTTTCCGACGCGTCGAGTTGCGCGCATTGCACGGCAGTCCTCGAAAGTATTTGTCGCGGTGTTCGAATGAGCGGAAAATCGTTCACGCTCATCGTGCCGCCCATCACTCAGTACATTCGGGATCGTAGGCCGGGTATCACCAAAGAATATCAGGCCGGCCGCGAACGGATGGGCGCGGCCCTGCGCCGGTGTGGAGGAACTTATTTCGACGCTGCGGCTGACGGCCAATTCGCCGACGACTGTTTCGCCGACTTTTTGCATCTCAACGCGTCCGGCGCGAGGGCGCTCACTGACGCCTATGTGAGTTGGAGACAATCCCGGGTCGCCGCCTCGCCCCAATCCATTCACTGTTCGGTCACATGAGCCTGACGGCGCAATGAGATCGTCAACCTTCGTCCACCGAAGCCGCCCGCCAAAGGCCTCATACTGAGTTGAGGATATGCCGCGATGAGTGATGCCGCCCTGTACTGGCTGCCGCCGGCCAGCGACTGGCGTGCGACCTTGGCAGCCCTACGCGCCGAGGAGGACGATGCGAAGCTCTGGGAGGCCTTGGCCGCGGCAGCCAGGATGCGCCTCGACTTCGTGCAGACGCAGCAACTCGATCGCCTGATTCAGACCAGGTTTGCTCTCGCCGCGCCCGCGAGATTGACGACCCAATCCGTGCGATTGGCCGTCTTGGCCTCATCGACCGTCGACCACCTGTTGCCCTCCATTCGAGTGGCGGGCCTGCGCCATGGACTCTGGGTGCAGACCTACACCAACGCCTATGGACAATATCTGCAAGAACTGCACGATCCACAGTCTGGGCTATATCAATTCCAGCCCTCGTCCGTGCTGGTTGCCCTTGACGCCCGGCATGTGCTCGGCA
Source organism: Methylocella sp. (assembly GCA_049579405.1). Lineage (GTDB taxonomy): Bacteria > Pseudomonadota > Alphaproteobacteria > Rhizobiales > Beijerinckiaceae > Methylocapsa. The sequence continues at coordinate 1,196 of JBAUNU010000165.1, read as the reverse complement.
GGCCGATTTCAGCGGTGGCCGCATCCGACGCGACCGATGAAACCGAGCGGATTTTGGACCACCTTCAAGCCATTTGGTCCCTGGTCGCCGAAAAGATCGACGCTTCGGTCGTACAGCAGACATTCTTGCCGATTTTCCCTCCCTTGGTCGGCGGCAATGAACAGCGCCTTGGCTCCTCCGCGGCCGCGATCCTCTCGCAGGTCAATCACGGCCTTAGAAAACGAGCCGACGCGTCGAAGGTCAATCTGCTTTCGATCGACGCCAAAGCCGCCCAACTTGGCCTTGGCGCCTGGCATGATCCGGTGCTCTGGCACCGCGCCAAACAGGAAATTCATCCTTCGGCCGCCCCGTTATACGGCGACCTCTTCGCCCGGCTCGCGGCCGCCAAGCAGGGACGATCCTCGAAATGCCTCGTCCTCGATCTCGACAATACCCTTTGGGGCGGTGTCATCGGAGACGACGGCCTTGACGGCATCACGCTCGGCCAGGGCAGCGCCCTTGGCGAAGCTCATCTTGAGCTTCAGCACTATGCGCTGGCCCTATCGCAGCGCGGCGTCATCCTCGCGGTCTGCTCAAAGAACGACGAAGACGTTGCGATGTCAGCCTTCAAGGATCATCCGGAGATGGCCCTTTGCCCAGAGCACATCGCCGCCTTCGTCGCCAATTGGGACGACAAGGCGTCAAATCTTCGGCGCATCGCCGATGACTTGAACATCGGGATAGACTCCCTCGTTTTCGTCGACGACAACCCTTTTGAGAGGAACATCGTCCGGCGCGTATTGCCTCAGGTCTGGGTTCCTGAGCTCCCTGACGACGCCGCGCTCTACACGAATTGCCTCGCTGACGCGGGATTTTTTGAGGCCGTTGAGCTCACCCGAGAAGACTTCGAGCGGTCTGGTCAATATCAGAAAAATCGAAAGCGTGAAGAACTTCGGCAATCCTCAACCGACCTGACCGGCTACTTGAAAAGTCTGTCGATGAAGCTCCACTGGAAGCATTTTGACCAGGTTGGGCTCCAACGCACGGTGCAGCTGATTAACAAGACAAACCAATTTAATCTCACCACCACCCGATATAGCGAGTCTGAAGTCGTAACGGTCATGGATAATCCAAAGGCCTTTGGCCTGCAGCTTCGGCTGTTGGATCATTTTGGAGACAACGGGATCATCGCCATTGTCATCGGTGTTCCCGAAGGC
>JBAUNU010000164.1:0-3968 GCA_049579405.1 Methylocella sp. | reverse complement strand
CTTTTGGATGCGACTGGCACTTGCCGCGCCAGACTCGTTTTCGGTTTTGCCGCGCCGGGATCGATGTCTCATTCAATGTGATGAAGTGTGGCGCAATTGCCACATGTGTGGCGAATTTTTGGTGCTGTGATTTTAGCGTCACTGAGTCATGGTAAACCATAGCCGCGGCGGGTTTGGCTCATACCCAGCAATTTTAATACCCGAACAGTTTCGCCATTCCTGTCGCGCCTTCGCTTACAATCTCGCGGCTAGACGTGTGTGCTTGGAGAGCCGACGCTCGACAGGCGGCTTGGGGGATACAATGGTCGCCCGCCCGGAGACAGGCCCGAAATTTACGAGGCGCATCGCCCCGGTGCCCGTGGGCTCTCGAAGGGGCGACAAGTTGATGCTCAAATGGATCGCCGCGCAGGCCGCCCCGCAAGCGCCAAAACCGTGACGCGAAGTTCCGGCGCGATCAAATCGCGCTTTTGCCGCTATAATGGCGAGGCCTTAATTACCAACCCCAGCCGTATCCGAAGGGGAAAGGAAGAGGGTTGCCATAATACGGGTAACCGTAATATCCCCGATAGGGATAACCATAGCCATAATAGCGACGGCCATAATAGCGACGGCCATAATAGCCACGGCGGTAATAGCGATGACCATAATAACCGCGACGGTAATAGTAGACATCGGTTACCTGGCTTGGCGCCGCTGTTTTCACCGCGGCCGTATCCGACAGAACCGGCATAGCCCTCGACGGGCTAGCCGTGGCGATCGCAATTGCGCCAGCAATGAGCGCACCGGCAGCGCCGAGCGCCATCACATTCTTCATCGTCTTGGTGTTCATGGCTTGTCCCTTTCGTTTGCGCACTCTTCCGGGTGCCCACAGGCCGCTCAACACCGCGCCTAGACTAAACGTTCGCGCATATAAGCGGAAAGCGCGATTGACTTTGTACCGCGGCACGAATTTGAGACATCCGGCTGCCCCTGCGGAGCTGGCCCATGATAAGGCGGCGGCGGTCGAGCGGTCAATCGCGGGTTGTGCTTTTGCTGCCGCGTAAGCTTTTAAGACGGGCGCCGGGATCATGCTCAAATCAAATAAATCCGGTCCGGCAGCTCGTCCTTGTCATCGCTACCGGGCGGGAAATGCTCGGCCAAAACCTTGCCGCATTTCTCGACCGCGATGACAAAACCATCCACGATCTCGCCCGCGCCCGCACGCTCGAGCAGGGCATCGATCGCGTCCTGCCACACGGATTGTTGAACCTTGGAAGCGATACCGTCATCGGCGACGATGCGCGCGTAATGTTCGGCGAGCGAGACGAAGATCAAAACCCCCGCGCGGTTCTGCTTGCGGTCCATGCCCCGGATCATGAATTGTTCCATCGCGGCACGATGCGCTTCCGCGCGGCGCGCGCGGCGCGGGACGAGGACGCGGCCCAGCGGAGGCTCGGAGAGAATTAAAAGCAGCACCACGAAAATAACGATCTGTGCCAAAAAAATCTCGTGCACGGAAAAATCGGTCAAGGCGATCAGGAACCAGGGCGCGACCAGGGCGACAAGCGCGGACCAGGCGGTCGCGTAACTCATATAGCCGGACGAAGCCCGCGCGAGCACGCAGACGATTTCGCCGGCCGTTGTTGCTTCCGCCGCCTTGATCGCGTCGCCGACCCGGTGCTGGTCTTCCGCCGAAAGATGCACCGTCACCAACTCCCCGAGGCGCCGCCGCCGCCCGATGAACCGCCACCGCCGGAAAAGCCGCCGCCTGACCATCCGCCGCCGGAACCGCCGCGATATCCTCCGCCCCGGCCGGAACTCATCAGCATGCCGAGCAGGAAGGAAAGGAGATTGCCGCGTTGGCTGCGCGGCGTCAGCCAAAAGAAGATGAACATGAAAAGTCCAAGCGCGATCCACGGACCGACGGCGTCGAGCGTCGTATCCTGGCGGACGATGCGCAGCTGTGGGCGCTTTTCCCACTCCGAGGAATCCGTCGTCAAAACCGTGATGATGTCGTCGACGCCGCGCTCGATGCCGCCGCCGAAATCCCCCGCCTTGAACCGCGGCGCCATTGCATTGGTGATGATGATTTTCGACAAGGCGTCGGTCAGGGTGCCTTCGAGGCCGTAGCCGACCTCGATCCGCGCCTTGTGCTCGTTTGGCGCGACAAGAAGCAGCACGCCGTTGTTCTTTTGCTTCTCGCCGAGCTTCCAGGCGCGAAACAGCGCGTTGGCGTAAGGCTCGATGTCGTTGCCTTCGAGCGATTTGACGGTCGCCACGACGAGTTGAATGCCGGACTTGGCTTCGAGCGAGGCAAGCTTTGGCGCGATCCGATCGGATACGGCCCGCGGAATGATATTGGCGGAATCGACGACGCGCCCAGTCAGCGGCGGAAACGCGAACGCCAGCGCCAGGTTGACGAAGGCGAAGGTCGCGAGAAGTGCGATCGCGAGGCAAAGCCCGGCCATCGCGGACTTTTCCACGCGGCGTGGAATAAGCCCTTCGCGGCGCCAAACTCTAGCCAACGGCATCATTCCTGCCGGACGCGTGGATCCAAATTGCGCCGTCAAAATTTGACTTGCGGCGGCGTCTGCGCCGACTGAGCGGCGGCGAATTCGGCCATCGGCTTGTTGCCGCTAAAAATCGTCGACGCCCAAATGAGGCTCGGGAGTGTCTTCAAGCTGGTGTTATAGGCCCGGACCGCCTCGATATAATCGCGCCGCGCGACAGAAATGCGGTTCTCGGTGCCTTCGAGCTGCGACTGCAATGCGAGAAAGTTCTGATTCGATTTCAAATCGGGATAATTTTCGCTGACCGCGAGGAGACGGCCAAGCGCTCCGGACAATTGCGACTGGGCATCCTGGAATTGCTTGAGCTTCTCGGGATCGCTCAATTGCGATGCATCGATCTTGACCGAAGTCGCCTTGGCCCGCGCCTCGACAACGGCAGTCAGCACATCCTTTTCTTGCTTGGCATAACCTTGCACGGTGGCAACCAGATTGGGAATGAGGTCGGCCCGCCGTTGATATTGGTTCTGTACGTCGCCCCATTTGGCCTTGGCCTGCTCCTCGAGGGTGGGGATCGTGTTGTAGCCGCAGCCTGAAACGCCGGCGCCCAGGAAAGCGAGAACGACAAAAGCGCGTATGCGGAGCAATATCCTAGCCGCCCGAGGCGGTTCGACAGACAAATCCATGAGGGCACCTCCAGGTTCGGCGAAACTAGCCAGTCCGGGCATATGAAGCAATGGCGCGCGGAATGCGGCGCACTTGCCTCGCGGGGAGGCTTGCTGGCAAGTTGGACCTTTGAAGGCGGCTTTGCCGCTGTCCTTGACCGCGATGATTTGGACGGCGGATGAAAACGTAAAATTTGTATCCCTGGTCGGGGAGGGCCTCCGCTGCTTTTCGAACGTTGAGATCTTGCAAAACACCGTGCCCGGCGGCGCGCCGGCAACTCGGTAAAGCCAACCGTCCGAAGCCGTCACTCCGCGGCGGCGGACTCGCCCGTCTTGAGCGCGGCCTCGCCGGTTTCGAATTGAAGTTTTGCCAAGCGGGCGTAAAGGCCATCCTTGGCGACAAGGGTTTTATGCGTGCCTTCCTCGATCAACCGGCCGTTGTCGAGAACAAGAATCCGGTCGGCCCGGAGGACTGTTGCCAGCCGGTGCGCGATGACAAGGGTCGTGCGTTCCGACATGACCATTTCGAGCGCGGACTGAACCATGACCTCGTTTTCGGAATCGAGCGCGGAAGTCGCTTCGTCGAGAAGCAGCACCGGCGCCTCCTGCAAAATCGCCCGCGCGATGGCGATCCGCTGGCGCTGCCCCCCCGACAATGTCACGCCACGTTCGCCGGCGAGCGTCGCATAGCCATCCGGCAAGGCGCGGATGAAATCGTCGGCGGCGGCCCGCCGTGCCGCGTAGCGCACGGCCTCGTCGCTCGCCTCCGGCGCGCCATAGCGGATATTGTCGGCGATCGAGGCGGCGAAGATCACCG
>JBAUNU010000163.1:0-2646 GCA_049579405.1 Methylocella sp. | reverse complement strand
GGCCTCCAGCACCTTGGCGGCCATCGCATGCAGCATGTGAAGATCCTCGGGATTCGGATTATAGTGCGGAAATGTGAAATCGAGGTCGGTATCGAGCGGGACCACCGCGCAGCCAAGCATCTCCAATATTTTTGGCGCGAAGGCCCCGGCGGTGCCATTGCCGCACGCGGCAACCACCTTGAGCTTGCGCCCGATCTTCGGCCGGTTGGTCAGGTCGGCAATATAGCGGGCCGGGAAATTCTCGACGAAACGATAGGAGCCGCCATCCGCGTAGCGGAATTTTCCTTGCAGAACGATCTCCCTCAAGCGGCCAATCTCGTCGGGACCGAAGGTCACCGGCCGCTTTGAGCCCATTTTCACGCCGGTCCAGCCATTCTCGTTATGCGACGCGGTCACCATGGCCACGGCCGCGACATCGAGGTCGAACTGGGCAAAATAAGCCATCGGGGTCAGCGCAAGCCCAATGTCGTGAACTTTTATTCCCGCCGCCATGAGGCCAGCCGTCAGCGCATATTTGATTGACGCCGAATAGGCGCGGAAATCATGTCCGGTCACGACTTCGGGCGTAACGCCCATGTCATGGAGGAGCGTGCCAAGGCCTAGCCCCAGAGCCTGGACCCCCATGAGATTGATTTCCGTTTCAAACAGCCAGCGTGCGTCATATTCTCGAAAGCCGGTCGCTTTCACCATCGGCGAGCTTTCATAGGCGTAAGTATTGGTCTCTAATCGCGCCATTGGTTTGGGAAACATGGACTGTCCTTGCGTAAAGATGCCGGCCGGGGAAACGCCATCGCCCGTGCGCGCCGGTCGGTCGAAAACCGCGCCAAACATAGTCTGGCGCGGCACACGCATCGTAAGATCCGTCTATTATTGCTTGGCGATGATCTTATCCTTGATCGCGGCGTAGACGGCGGAGGGAATGATGGTCTTTTGCACCAGCTCATCCTTGCCCTTGTAGGGACGGTTCTTGATGATAGCAGCGGCGCGGACATCGCCGATACCTTTCAAGGCGCTCAGCTCCTGCGCGCTGGCCGTATTGATGTCGATGAGTTGCGTGGCGGCAGGTTTCGCCGCCGGCATGGCCTTGCTGGGCTTTTGTGTTGGCGCCGGGCTGGGCGTGCCTGGGGTAGAGGGTTGAACCGCCTGAGCGAAACAGGGTGTCACGAAAGCGGCACCCGCGCACAGGCAAAGTGCAAGGATTGTCTTCCTGGGTATCCTCATGGCGTTTCCTTTCTGGCAAGGCCGGGCTGAACCGGCTCACCCTGGCAAGCGTGTGCGTAAAACCAGACCTGCGTCAACCGAACGTTGATTTGCCCCGTTCATTCAAACCTGGGAATGATGAAATTGCTTTGAAACTGTATGATGATATACGTCAATCTCGCTCTAACAGAAGCGAAATCGCGGCCTCCGGGCATTCGATTCCTTTTGCTCCCAAGCTGATCAAGGCTGACCTCTTCGTGGCGGCGAAAAACTTTCCATCGCTAGTCACGAAGACATCCCGCTTGCCATGAATGTGGCTCCAGATGGCCTGAACGTCGCATTTGCGATTGCGCCACTTGCGATACTCGCGAGAGGGTGGTGATGTTGCTGGATCGAGGCCGTTGGCGCGGCAGTAATCCTGCCATGAAAACTCGACATTTGGGAACAGGATCGTGTGAATCTGTTTTTCGAGCGACTGCATGTCAGGACCGGACCAGAGGCACCAATCCCAAAAACAGATGTCCCAATATGCCATTGGCTTAAGAATGTCCAAATACGCGAGGTCGAGCCCAACCAAGCGTTCGCGGAACTCTTCGAAATTTTTGATGTAGACGCCGTCCTGTTGTTCCTCTGACGCCGACATTGCGACGACGGCGACATTGGCTTTTCCTGCGGCATGCGCGTCGGCCAGTGCGCGCACCTCTGCAGCCTCGGGTTCGCACTTCTCAATCGCAATGAGGCAGTTCGTATCGAGCGTGAATGTTCTCATGCTGTCGGCCTCGAAATCGTGCCGAGGCTCACGTTGCAGAAGCGCGCAATTTCTGCAAGCATTCTCTCGGTTGCAATCGGCACCCTCATTCCGCCACGGCTCGCATGTCGCCTTGCTGGGCAAGCCATCGCTCGGCCTCGATCGCCGCCATGCAGCCGAGACCGGCCGCGGTTACTGCCTGGCGGTAGATGTCGTCGGCGACATCGCCCGCCGCGAATACGCCGGGCACGCTCGTCGCGGTCGAGAAAGGCGCTGTCTCGATGTAGCCATTCGGTTTGATCGCGAGCTGGCCCGTGAAAAGACCGGAAGCCGGCTCGTGTCCGATCGCCACGAAAACGCCATCGGTCTCGACCTCGCGCAAGCTCTCCGTTTTTACATTCCTCAACCGAACGTGCCTAACGCCCGGAGGATTGTCCGCGCCGAGAATTTCGTCGACGACATGATCGAAGATCAGTTCGACATTTGGCCTCTTGAACAGCCGTTCCTGCAGGATGCGTTCGGCGCGAAATGAATCGCGCCGGTGCACGAGCGTGACCTTGCTTGCAATCTGGCTCAGATACAGAGCTTCCTCGATCGCCGTATTGCCGCCGCCGTTGACAACGACCTGCTTGCCGCGAAAAAAAAATCCATCGCAGGTCGCGCAGGCGGACACGCCATAGCCCTTAAACTTCGTCTCC
>JBAUNU010000162.1:0-2851 GCA_049579405.1 Methylocella sp. | reverse complement strand
GCGTCATAGGCGGCGAGCAGCCCCAGGGCAGACCAGTCGAGCCCAGCCCATCCGTGCGCAACCATGCCGATGAGGCGATCATGGACGAGGCTCGTGATGGGCATCGGCACCGCGGCCCGTTCCGCCTCCGCAAGCGCCAGCCGAAGATCCTTGACCGCGAGCGGCGCCGTCATGCCCGGGGGGCTATAGCGCTCGTCGACGATCTTGCCGCCATATGTCTTGTGCACCTTGCCGTCGAACAGTGAACCCGTCAGAATGTCAAACGCGACATGTGCGTCGACGCCGCTCTTGCGCAGCAATGCAATGACTTCACCCATGCCTTCCAGCGTCAGAGCGGTCAGGACGTTTCCGGCCAGCTTCATCAGATTGGCGGCGCCGGCATCTTCGCCCATCAGGAATAGGCGCTGGCCAAGTCGCTCCAGCAGCGGCGAAACCTTGGTCATGGCCGGTGCCGCGCCTGCGGCTATCACAAAAAGTTTTCTGGCATGCGCGAGATCCGGGTTCCCAAGCACCGGCGCGGCAACATAGCCCTGCCCAGCAAGCTGGTGTCGGTCGGACAGGCTCCGGGAGAGTCCCGGACTGACAGTGCTCATCGAGACATGGATCGCCTCGGGCGCGAGAACCTGGATAAACCCTCCAGCGCCCAGCGCGACGCCGGTGAGGGCGTCGTCGTCAGGCAGCGACGTCAGGACGACTTGACAGGGAGCGAGGTCGCCGAGTTCGGATGCGGCCTTAGCTCCGACGCCAGCAAGCAGATCCTGACGAGCCTTGCTGCGATCATAGGCGATCACCCCATAGCCATCGGCAATAAGGTTTCTGGCGAAAGCTTCTCCCATTTGGCCCAGCCCGACGACGCCAACGCGTCGGATCGCGGGATCTATGACGACGTTCCGTTCCGGCAAAGATCCCGGCGCGGGCGAAGGCGGGCTCCTTGTCGGGGCAGCGGCTACAAATGGTGAAATCATCGTAATTTCTCCGTATCAGCGTTGAACGCTCCCTGGAAATAGCAGGTCGCGCGTGCCGCCGAAACGCCTTGACAGAAAATGCCCCATAGGTGGAATCGTGTGATCGAATAGGAATCGCTCAAAATCAATAAGTTAGACCAAGGTCCTTGTCGAAAAATTCTGTCAACTTTTTCAGGATCTGCTCTCCTATCAAAACGTAGCATTTATACCGGCTTCCTGCGAGCATAACCGCGCGGGCACGCGAACCGGCGGCAAATTCATTGAAGATTGCAAATTGAAGATGGCAAACACAATCAAGGTTCGAGGGTAAAATCAAGTCGCCGAAGCGGTGCCCGAGAACGAGTGCGGCGCCGGGCTGAGCGGCACCGCGACGCCATTGTTGATTTGCAGGACCGACAGACCGCGCTCGTTGGTCCCATCGGAGCGGAAACGAAACACGCCATCGGCGCCGTTGAAGCCGGACCGGTTGGTGAGGACGTTTGGCGAATACCGCTGCGAGCCTTGGGTATGGGCAAGCGCGGCGGCAAGCGACACGGCATCATAGGCAAGGGTCGCGATCCGGGTTGGATCGGAGTGAAATTTGGCGCGATAGCGCGCCGCGAAGGCATTGAAACCGCCATTTTCGGGCGCCGCGAACCATGCTCCTTGCAACGCCGCGAGGTTCAGGACGCGCGCGTCGTTCCAAAGACCGGTGCCGAGGATCTGCACATGTTTGCCGGTGATTCCGGCCGCGGCCAGTGCCTGCGACATCGCCTGCATCGCATCGGCCTGTTCGGGAATGAAAAGCGAATCGATTTGATCATGAAGCGCGGCGATTTTTTGCGCCGCCTCGGCCATGGTTCGTGGCTGGTAATGTTCGATCGTCATGACTCTTATGTTGTCGCGCGCGGCGGCCTGCTGGAATTCGCTTTCCGCCACGCGTCCATAGTCATTTTCCGGAATGAGGGCGGCGATCGACTTTTCGCCCTTGGAGGCGGCGAAATCGACAATCCGGTCGACGTAACTCTCGATCAGGAAGGAAAGCAGAAACAGCTCCGGGCCAGCGGTCGACGTATCGGTCGAAAATGCGATGACCGGTTTTCCGGCGCCACGCGCCACCGGGCCCACTTCGCGCACACTCGAAGCAAACAGCGGACCAACGATAAGCTCGGCCCCTTCCGACACGGCCTCCTGCGCCGCCGCGCGCGCGCCCTCGGGGGTCGAACGATCGTCCTTGACAAGCAAGGTAATATCGTTGTTGCCGGCCTCCGCCCAAGCCAGCTCGGCGGCATTGCGCAGGGAGGTGCCGACGACGCTTGGTCCCGACGCCTGAGTCATAGGGACAATGAGCGCCACGCGCGCCGGGCCGGAACCGATTTGCTCGCCCTGGTACGGCGGCGGTGCTTGCGAAGCCGGCGCGACAATCCCGCCACGCCCAAGCATCCCGCTCGAGCCGCAGGCCGCTAGCGACAAGCAAACTCCGAATACCCATATTGCCCGAACGGCACTGGGCCGACAATTGCGGAAGGGCCATAAAGCCCCCCGCCTGCCCTTCACGCGTGGAAGATAGGTCATTCGGGCGACGCTCCAATTCGCGTATTTCGTAACGGTTTGACCGGGCGCCCGTGGGCGGACAATTTGGATAGCACGGAAATCTCCGCACTTTTCAGTCATAGAATCAGGCCGGAATCAGGCCGGCCGCAATAAAAACGGCATTTGACACTACGCCCGGCTTGCGAAAAAGCGGCGTCGTTCTATAAATGGAACGGACGGACGTTTTATAGAACACCGTTTGCTCAAGATGGCCGGGCATTCCCTGGCGGGCTGGACAGATGAACGCGGGCGATGCGGACGGATTCGATCAGCGGGCCCGTCAAGGCGCGGCTCCCCGGCGCGGCAAGACCCAT